>SIBB01000132.1 GCA_009695395.1 Pedosphaera sp.
AGCTCCGCGAGGGCGTGCTGAACTTCTTCGTCACCTTCATCGAGGTGCTGACGGACCGCGCGGGCGAGAGCATCGAGGTCGAGCCGAAGACGACCAGCGGCGATTTCCTCACCGGCTTCCTGTTGGGCACCCGCGCGGCGCTGCACGAGAAGGGCCGCGAGTCCGTCACGATCACGGTGAAGGAAGTCTCTCCGTTCACCATCGGCGTGCTCATCGCGCTGTTCGAGCGGGCCGTGGGTTTCTACGCGTCGCTGGTGAACATCAACGCCTACCACCAACCCGGCGTGGAGGCGGGCAAGAAGGCGGCGGGCACCGTGCTTTCACTCCAAGCCAGACTCGTCGCACACCTGAATGCGAACCCCGGCAAGTCCTTCACGGTCGGGGAAGTTGCCACTGCCATCGGGGCGGGAGGTGCGGAGGAAACACTTTTCAAAATCGGCACTCACCTCGCGGCGAACGTGGGTCGCGGCGTGCAGAAGTCCGGTAGCTCCTCCCCGGCAGCAGCGCGGTTCGCGGCTACTTGAAATAGCCGCGCTGCTTCTCGCTGATGGGCAGGGCGAGCCGCTCCATCACTTGCAGCATGTCCTCCCAAACTTGGCGTTTGAGGGCGAGGCCTTTGTCGGCATGAGTCTCGGCATGGAGGAGATAGCTGGGGTGGAAGGTGGGCATGACGGGGATGCCGAGAAAATCCATCCAGTGTCCGCGCCGTCGTGTGATGCCAGCCTCGCTCATGCTGAAGAGTCCTTCCACTGCCGTCCCGCCAAGCGCGACGATCACGCGTGGTTGAATGAGTTGAATCTGCTCCCGCAAATACGGCAGACAGGTGGCCAGCTCATCGGGACGCGGCTTACGGTTGCCCAGCTCGCCGGGCGGCTGGTTGGGCCGGCACTTGAGGACATTGGCGATGAAGACGGCCTCCCGTGTCTGGCCCATCGCGGTGATGATCTTGGTGAGGAGCTGCCCCGCCGCGCCGACGAACGGCTCGCCCAGCCGGTCTTCGTCCGCGCCCGGAGCCTCGCCCACGAACATGAGCTGTGCGTTGAGGTCACCCACGCCGAAGACGACGGACTGGCGCGTGGCGACGAGTTGCGGACACTTCACACAAGCTAGGACGCGCGCGCGGAGTTCAGCGAACGCGGCGGATTTCTCTGCGGTCGGGGCGCGGGCAGCAGAAGGCCGGACGGGCGGCACAGCGAGTGGAGTTACCGGGCGAATGGGCGCAGCAACTGGATCGGGTCGGCGGCCACGAGGCGCTGGCGCTGCGAGGGCATTTAGCGCGTCGGGCGAGACGACCACGAAGCGCTCACCGCCGGCCTTGCGGCCCTCCAAGTCTCGGATGGCGGCGTCGAGCAACTGCACGTAGGCGGACATGGGGGGGGAGGTTTTGAGTTCGGGGTTGAAAGTTCAAGGCTCAAAGTCAGATGGGCCGGCAACTTTGAACTTTGAACTTTGAACTTTGAACCTACTTTTCGCGTATGACCCGACACTGCTGGAAATGCGGCTGCGAATGGACGTTCTCCGTGAACCCTGGCCGGGGCGAGTCATGCCCGCAGTGCCGCGCCGACTTGCGCGTATGTCTGAATTGCACGAGCTACGACCGAAACGCCGCGCACCAGTGCCGTGACCGTCGGGCGGACCCGGAGATGGAAAAACACGTCGGCAACTTCTGCGAGTATTTCGAATTCGCGAAGAGGAAGTTCACGCCGCCGAAGGCCGACGGCACACGCGAGTCGGCAGCACGCGAGCAGATGAAGAACTTGTTCGGGGATTAGCAACAGACCCACTGCCTTATATTGGTGAACAGGGCCGATAATACTTTTTTAAGGACGTTGACACACGGACGGGGAGATGGTCTTGTGCATGGCGTAGGCAGCAACGATTTCTGGCAAGAACGCTGCAAGTTCTTTTTAAGCCAAACAAATTTCGCTCGGGGTTGGCACGGCTCCGGACGGATCACCACATAAGCCTACTGCGTGCTATTTCTGAAAACTCCCCGGGGCTAGACGGCCTTCCTCAGGCTGCTGGCCCCGGTTTTATTTTGCCCTGAGAGATCGGGGCAAAGAAAAGCGCCGCTGGACTTTTGTCCGGCGGCGCTTTCGCATTTCAAGAGGGGCCTTCCAACTCAGTCGAAGGCGTGGCCGGAGCAGCAGAGCACGTTGCGCATCTTGTGGCGAACGAGTTCCTTCACGGCTTTGCGGGCGGGACCGAGATATTTGCGGGGATCGAATTCCTTCGGCTTGGTCCAGAGGACTTCCCGGATTGCCGCCGTCATCGCCAGTCGCAGGTCGGTGTCGATGTTCACCTTGGTGCAACCGGTGCGTCGCGCAACCTCGATATCGGCCTCCGGCACGCCGGCGGTGTCCTCACCCATGCCGCCGCCGAACTGGTTGATCTTCTGCGCGAGTTCCTTCGGCACCGAGCTGGCACCGTGGAGCACGAGCGGGTAGTCGCCCAGACCGGCGTCCATGAGGGCCTGCTTGATGGCCTTGAGCCGTTCGAGATCGAGGTGTTGCTCGCCCTTGAACTTGTAGGCGCCGTGGCTGTTGCCGATGGCGACAGCCAGGGAGTCCACGCCCGATTGCTTCACGAACTCAACGGCTTCCCCTGGGTGCGTGTAGCAGCCGCCTTTGGAGTATTCCCCGCCTTCCTCGCCGTCGTCGTGCTGTGCGCCGACGAGCATCCCGAGTTCGCCCTCGACCACACAATTGTGCTTGTGGGCGTATTCCACGACCTTGCGGCAGACCTCGACGTTCTTCTCGAACGGATCGTGCGAGGCGTCAATCATCACGCTGGTGAAGCCCTCATCAATGCACTGCTTGCAGAGCTCGAAGCTGTCGCCGTGGTCGAGATGGACGGCGATGGGGATGTTCGAAAGGCTGACAGCGGCCTCGATGAGCTTCTTGAGATAGACCGGGTGGGCGTAATCGCGGGCGCCCTTGGAGATTTGGAGCATCAACGGAGCCTTCTCCTCTTCGGCGGCCTCGACGATGGCTTGGATGAACTCCATGTTGTTCACATTGAACGCGCCGAGGGCATATTTACCCTTCAGAGCCTTGGCGAACAGGTTGGTCGTGTGTGTCAGTGGCATATTTCAGTTCGGATTCAGGTTGAGCGCGGCGGGGCGCGCGAACGAGCGGGCACAGTAGGTAAGCACACGGGAAAGGGAAATGAATTTTCCACCCTTGGAGTCCCGCCGGAAGGCTTGTGAACGACGGGTTGGCCAGCGCCTGCAGTGTCAACCCAAGCGGCTCATCGAAAGCCGAACTCATCCTTGCGTAGACGGTGACACCGCACTCCAACGGAACCAAAATCCTTTCCCCATTCCCGCCCGCTCCGCACACTCCGCGCATGAACGTGACCGTCCGTGGGCGCACGCGCCACTACCGCACCGTCAGCTTCGACGCGGCGAAGAACCAAGTCCGGCTCATCGAGCAACGCCTGCTGCCGCACGAGTTTAAGGTCGTCGGCACGCGCGACTTCCGCGCCACCGCCGCCGCCATCCGCGACATGGTCGTGCGCGGCGCGGGAGCCATCGGCGCGACGGCGGCTTACGGCCTGGCACAAGGCGCGCGGGCGTTTCGCGGGAAGGATTTGGCGAAGTTTCAGGCGCACATCGCCGCCGTCTTCACCGTGCTGAAGGAAGCCCGTCCCACCGCCGTTGACCCCGTCAACGCGATGCTCGACGTGCGTCGCGCGATGTCCGCCGGCACGACCGTCGCCGAGCAGCAGGCGCTCTCGCTCGCCGCCGCCGAGCACTTCGCCGACGAGGACGTGGCGCATTGCGAAGCCATCGGCCAGCACGGCGCGAAGTTGATCCGCGACGGCATGAGGGTGCTCACGCATTGCAACGCCGGCTGGCTGGCCTTCGTGGACATCGGCAGCGCCACCGCGCCGATGTATGCCGCGCAGGCGGCGGGCCGCAAGTTCCACGTCTTCTGCGACGAGACGCGTCCGCGCTCGCAAGGCGCGACGCTCACCGCGTGGGAGCTGGCGCAACAGGGCGTGTCGCACCAGATCATCGCGGACAACGCCGCCGGCTTCCTCATGTGGCGCGGCGAGATTGACCTCGTCATCGTGGGCAGCGACCGCACGCTGGGCCGCACCGGCGAGGTGGCGAACAAGATTGGCACCTACACCAAGGCCGTGCTGGCGAAGCGCCACGGCATCCCCTTCTACGTCGCCATCCCGCGCTCGACGATTGACTGGGAGATGAAGTCAGGCCGGGACATTCCCATCGAGGAGCGCAGCGAGAACGAGGTGCTCGGGGCGTGGGGCGTGGTTTCAAATCCCAAATCTCAAATCCCAAATCCGAAGGCCGGCGTGCGTGCCTACGTGCGCGTGTCGAATCCGACGAGCGGTGCGCGTAATCCTGGCTTCGATGTCACGCCGCCGGAACTTATCACCGGCATCATCACGCCGGACGGCATCATCACGCCCGGCGAGCTGTGGAAGCATCGGCGCCAGCTCGGCGGGCCCAAGTAATACCAATCTCCGATGCAAGTCGTGGGAATGCTAACCAGACCCCACCGCGCGCGCCTTCTCCCCTCCGCAGCGGAGGGGAGAAGGTGGCCGCAGGCCGGATGAGGGGTGGGGCCACCAACGCCGACGCACGCAACCCCTCACCCCAACCCTCTCCCCTCCTCCGAGGAAGGGAGAGGGAGTGAAAGCGCGTCGTGCTTCCCAGACGCTTCCGCCGGAGGCCCCAGCTCTTCCGCCGGAGGGAATTCCTAAGTCGAACTACGCGCTGGCTCACGGCCGCAGCTTGGGCTGCACGCCGAGCGTTCCGCGCAGACTGGCAAGGTGTTCGGGCGTTTGCGTGCGGCGGAGCTCGGCCCACGCCAAGTCGAGCCGCGCGCGGATGTTGAGCTGAGTGGTGACGCCACCCGTGTTCGCGCGGGCGAGGAAGGTTTCGAGATTCTTCACACGGCGCTGCCAACGCTTGACGTCGCCGGTTTGCTTCGCGGCCAGC
Organism: Pedosphaera sp.; assembly: GCA_009695395.1. Taxonomy (GTDB): domain Bacteria; phylum Verrucomicrobiota; class Verrucomicrobiia; order Limisphaerales; family SXTU01; genus SXTU01. The sequence continues at coordinate 4,970 of SIBB01000132.1, forward strand.
CGCTCCGCATACCAGTCGCTGGCGAGCAGCGACTCGCGACTGAAGAGCGCGCGGATTTCAGGATGGCTCAGGTCGCAGCCTTCGTGCTGGCCGTCGCGCATGATGTGCAGCAGCGCGCGCAACGGCGGGCAGGCGAGCTCCACCCCGCCGTCGGCGAAGTAGTGCTCCGCCACGCGCCGCGCGGTGGTCACGATGTTGTCCACGCCGTCGGCGAAGGTGGCGGTGTCCTGCAACTCGGGGCGCAGCATCTCGTCGGTGAAGACACTGTGCGGGTAGTTGAAGACGCGCCCGAAGAAGTGGCGGACGAAGCGCCCGGTGACGCGCCAGCCGAGCCGGCTCGCAAGCACGCGCTGGCCGTTGAAGTCGAAGTCTTCACAGCGCTCCAGATAGCCCTCGCCCTTCATGAACTCCGGGGCGCGCTCCTCCGGGCTCATGCGGCACCACAGCTCCGGCACCAGCAGGCTGATGTCGTGGTCCACGCGCACCTTCGGACCGACGTGACCGGCGCAGGTGATGAACACGTCGCTGCCGGTGAGGATGTAGCTCACCAGCGCGGCGTTGAGGTCAATGATGGGATGCAGCGCGTTGAACGGACCCTTCGTGAGCGCGCCCTCGGAGCCGGCCCCGGTCGTGGACGGCGACTTGCCGGTCATGCTGGAGATGAACTCGATGAACAGCTCGGGCAGTTCGAGGTGGTGAATGGGGTTGAACACGCACAGCGGCCGCACGCCCGGCTCGGGCGGGTTGTTGCGGCGACCGGGCAACACGGCGTTCACCGGGCGGTGCAAGGGCGCGCGCATCGGCAGCTTGCGCAAGAGGCGCGTGGACATCTCGGCGAGGTGGACGTCGCGCGGGTGGACGAGGTCCTGGCGGTTCTGAAGGTAGCGCGGGTTCTTCGTCATCTTGCCCTCCACGAGGCGCGGCTGCGCGGAGCACACGAAGAACTTCGGACGGCCCGCTTCCCGCGCGGCGGCGCGGATGAGGTCGGCCATCGGCGGCGTGAACTTCACGAAGTTGATGCTGTCCTCCAGCTCGCGCTGCGCGTCGGCACGCGTGAGCGGCTGGTAGTTGGAAAAGAAGTTCCCCGGCTGCGCGAAGTCGTGCTCGGCCTGCTGGTCGTAGCCGCGATGAATGGCGTCGTCGGGCCGCTGGAACAGGCGGAACTCGCAGTTCTGGACGAACTTCAGCGAGCGGCCCGGAGCCGTGGCGAACGAAGCACGCGTGAGGAAGGCCCTTGCACCCACGGCGGACTCCGTGCTCGCAGATGTTGGCGGGGGGTCGCCGACCGTCGCCGGCACCACCACGCTCGCGCTGATGTCGTCCTCCTGCTGGAGCTTCGTGGCGGGGTAGAAATCCTTGCGCAGGCTGAACACGCGCCACGCGCCGTCCGTATCGAAGCCCACGCGCAGATACGTCGTGGCCAGCTTGCGGTTGTCGCACTTGAGTTCGTTGCCGGGCACGCCGTTGACCACGTCCACGCTGAAGTGCTCGCGCCAGGTCTTGCCCCACTCCGGCTTGTGGAAGCGCTTCACCACGAAGACCAGTTCCTTCACATACTGCGGCATGCTTTCGAGCCACTCGTTGTAGTCGTCCGCGTAATCCTTCGGCGAGGGCGTGAGCAGCTTGATGACGGAGCCGAGCGAACGCTCGCGCGAGAGCAGCGGGCGCACGTCCTTGCCCTTGCGCTCCGCGTCGCGGAAGCGCGGCGAGTAGTCGCGCGCGAGCAGCTTGGCCACCTTGTCGAAGTCCTTCTTGAAGTCGGCGACGAAGACCGGTCCTTGCAGAATCGCGTCGGAGATCGACTTGGAAATTTCCGACTTTCCGCCGCCGGAGACAGTGCTTGGCTTGTGACAGAAGGTGCCTTCGCCCCGCGTGCCCACGAGCCGCCAGATGCGGTTGGCGGGCTTCTCCATCTGGATGCGATAGCCGCTGGGTCGCACATAGGTGTGCCCGGCAAGCAGCTTGAGCCGTTGCGGCCCACGCGCGTCCGTCCACATCACGGCCTGCGTGCGGAGGTCAAAGCTCGCTTCCTCCGGCACGTAGAGAATGTCGGAGAACTTCCGGTCCACCGCGTAGCCCTCGGGCTTGGGCTCCATCACGTCGGCGAAGAGCGCCGCCGCGTCCGCGAAGGAATGCCCGCGCTGTTGCACGTGGATGCCGCCGGCGAATTCCTCACCCAAGTCGTAGCTCGGGAAGACCAGCGCGCCGCCGGAATGCTCCTCTTCGCACAGGCCGAAGAGATTCGCGGCGAAGCTGATTTGAGTCTTCACCTCCTTTTTGCAGTAACCGAAGTAATTGTCCGCGATGAGCGTGACGATGACGCCGGACTCGTCGCGCGCGGTGAGCTTGAACGCGGAGCCGTCGTTGTAGAGTTCCCCTTCCTCGCGCCAGCACATGCCGTCGCGACGCTGGCGCTCGGTGGCCTTGTCCCAGTGCGGCAGGCCGGCGTCCTTCTTTGTCACCGTGATGAGATGCGGCGCAAGGATGACGCAGCCCGTGTGACCGGTCCAATGCTCCACGTCCAGCGCGGCGTCGTTCACCGGCAGATACGGGTCGCCCGCGTTACCGAAGATGCTTTCAACGAAGTCCAGGTTGCTGACGAGGTTGCCCGGCACGAAGAAGCGAATCTCCATCGTCTTCTCCGCGCAGAATCCCGGCACCGCCGGACAGACGAGAGGTCGCAACAGCAGCGAGACGAAGCACTCCGCCGGCTCCGGCTGCGACGCGGTGAAGGGGAGGCGCAGGAGCGTTTGCGGTGGCTTCAGCGCGGCCGCGAGCAGCTTGGCGAAGGTGCGGACGGGAACGGCCTTCTTGTCGTCGGGAATCGGCAGGCCGGCCTCCGCGACGTGGAAGACGCCGGCGGTCGTGCGCTTGTCCTTGGCCGGGTTGTGCAGCACGCCCTGCCTCACGCGATACGAGCTGACGATGTCGGAGTGAAACTCGTCCCGGTCCGGCGGCAGCGACAGCGCGCGCGCGACGCCGTGGCGGTCGAGCACAAAGGTCTGGTGCGGCAGCCGCACGGCGACGCCGGTCTCGTGCAGATACTGGTCGAGAAACTGCTGGATGCGCCAGTCCACCGGCGCCTGGTAATCCGCCAGCAGCCGTTCCGTCTCGCGATGCCGCGCGAGCAGCGACTCAGTGAGGTCGCGGAACTCCGCCGCGTCCGCCGTCGCGTGCGTGGGGCAGCCCAGCGCGGCGAGCTTGAGATTGATGTAGGTGACGAGCTTGGGATCGGTCAGGGGTGAAGCGTGGCCGCCAAGTCCGATGGTCCTGAGCAAATCAGCCTTCATTTGAGGCTGACTGTAGGGAGCCCGGCCGCGACAGGGCAAATGACAATTTTGCGCCGTGCCCAGTCGCGCCGCTCATGGCTGCACCCGCCAAGCCCGGGCTACTGGGGCTTCCTCTTCTCCTGCTCAGCCTTGGACGGCGACGAGTTGTTCGAGGACGGCGGGGCGGTCGGAGCGAAGGCGGGTTGCTGCGGCGAGTTGATGATGACGGTGGGGCGCGTGGGGACCGGAGCGACGGGCTGCGTCTGAAAGGCCGGGCGTGGCGGCGGCGGCGAGTAAGCGGGCACGCCGGTCGTTGGCCGGGGCGGAGCGACTGGGGCGGTGTAAGTCGGCGTGGCCGTCGGCGCAGGGGTGGTCTGCGGCTTCTTGAACTCAGTGCGCGGCACCGGCTGAT
>SIBB01000133.1 GCA_009695395.1 Pedosphaera sp.
CAAACAACCCGCGCCGGATCCCACCGCTTTCCTGCCCATGTCGCGGGCCGAGATGGACGCGCGCGGGTGGGACGAACTCGACGTGCTGCTCATCACGGGCGACGCCTACGTGGATCATCCGTCGTTCGGTGCGGCGATGATTGGGCGTGTGCTGGAAGCAGAGGGCTTGCGCGTGGGCATCATCGCGCAGCCAGACTGGACGAAGATCGAGTCCATCGAGGAAATGGGCACGCCGAAGCTCTTTGTCGGTGTCACGGCGGGCAACCTCGACTCGATGCTGTCCAACTACACCGCCGCTCGGCACAAGCGGAAGGACGACGTTTACAGCGCGGGCGGCGTGCCGGGCAAACGCCCGAATCACGCGGCAGTGGTCTATTCACAGATGGCGCGGCGCGCGTTCCCCGGCGTGCCAGTGGTGCTCGGCGGCATGGAGGCCTCCATGCGGCGCGTGGCGCACTACGATTATTGGGAAGACAAACTCAAGCCCTCGATCATGGCCGACGCGAAGGCGGACGTGCTCGTGTATGGCATGGGCGAGGTGCCGGTGCGCGAGATTGTGAAGCGCCTGCGCTCGGGCCGGCGGGACTTTAGCGGCATCCGCGGGACGGCACTTTTCCTTGGGGCCAAGGCCACGGCGGCGGCGGATTTCAGCGACTGCATCATCCTGCCGTCGTGGGAGGAATTGCAGGCGGACAAGAAGCATTTGATGCGGCTGACAAAGGTGGTCGAGGCGCAGCAGACCCCTTACAGCGGCAAGCGCCTCGTTCAAATGCACGGCAATCGCGCCGTGTTTCAGGAGGCGCCGGAATTCCCCGTGGACGGCCCGGACCTCGACGCGCTTTACGAGCTGCCGTTTCAGCGCGCATCCCACCCGAGCTACACGGAGCCGGTGCCGGGCTTCGCGACCATCAAGGACTCAATCATCGTCTCGCGCGGCTGTGCAGGTGGCTGCACGTTCTGCGGGCTGGGATTTCATCAAGGCAAGTTCCTCTCCAGCCGCAGCCAGGAATCGGTGATGAAGGAGATTCGCAAGCTCACCGAGTCCGACACCTTTCGCGGCACCGTCTCCGACCTCGGCGGGCCGACGGCGAATCTCTACGGCGCGAAGAACGGCCACGCCGAGGAGTGCAAGAAATGCCACCGCCCGAGCTGCCTCTGGCCGACCATTTGCCCGGTCTTCAAAATTGATGAGAAGGCGGGCCTCGACTTGCTCCGCGGCTCGCGGGCGCAGCCGGGTGTAAAACACGTCTTCGTGCAGTCGGGCATCCGCATGGACGTCGCGCTGCTCACGCCCGAATACACGAAGGAGCTGGTCCAGCACCACGTGTCCGGCCACATGAAGGTCGCGCCCGAGCACATGGATCCGTCCGTGTTGCGCCGGATGCGCAAGCCCGCCGGCGACTTTCAGGGCTTCATGGAGAAGTTTTTCCAACTCAGCGAGGAGGCCGGCAAGGAGCAGTATCTCGTGCCCTATTTCATCTCCAGCTTCCCCGGTTGCACGGAGAAGGAAATGGGCGCGGTCGAGCAGTTCCTGAAGGATGAAAAGTGGAACCTCCAGCAAGTGCAGGACTTCATCCCACTGCCCATGACCGGCTCGGCGGCGATGTATGTCACCGAGCTGGACATCAACACCGGCGAACCCATCACCGTGGTGCGCGGCGCGGGCGACCGGGAGCGCCAGAAGCGGATGCTGCGGCCGAATGCCTCGCACGAGGCGAAGGTCTGCGGCAGCCGCGGCGCGGGCGCGCAGATGGACACGGTGGATTGACTTCTAACCGTTGAGGGCGAAGGCAACGGAGAGACGTCTCATCCTCAAGGCGTGCTCTTCACCAGCTTCCAAATCTTGCCGGACTTGTTCCCCAGCGCGCCGGTCTGATTGGTGAGCAGGTAGAGTTCGCCGTCCTTGTCCTCGCCGAAGGCCCAGACGAAGGCGCCGATGCTCGCGCCGGAGTGGGATTCAGGTTCGAGCTGGGCCAGCGTCCACTTGCTGTCCGCGCCCTTGGTGGCCGCGAAGAGCACGCCCTGCGGAAGGGCAAAATGCTTGGACCAGTCGGCGAAGATGTATTTGCCCGTCAGCTGCGGCAGCGCCTTGCCGCGATAAACATATCCGCCAGTGACGCTCTTGCCTTTGCCGGTCTGCGGAAATGCGGCGACGTTTTCATAGACGAGAATGGGATCCACGAACTTGCCGTTGCTGGGGTCGAAGTAGGGCTTCTCCAGCGGCGCGAGTTCCTTCTTCGGGTTGAACCACTCAGCACCCTCGCGGAGGTTCCAGCCGTAGTTGCCACCCTTGACGATGATGTTGACCTCTTCCCAGCGGCTCTGGCCGACTTCGACCTCGAACAACTCACGCTGCCCGCCCCGGTCGAAGCTCATGCCCCACGGGTTGCGGATGCCCCACGCGTAAATCTCCGGCAGGCCGCCGCCCTTGGCGAAGGGGTTGTCCTGTGGGATGCCGTAGAGCTTGCCCGCCGCCGGCTTGTCCACATCAATGCGCACAATCTTCCCGAGCAGGGTGTTCAAGTCCTGGCCGTTGCCGTGCGGGCCGCGGGCCTTGTCGGCGTCCTCCTTGTTGATGTCGTTCTTGTGCCCGCCGTCGCCGCTGCCGAGGTAGAGGAAACCGTCCGGTCCGAAGGCGATGCGCCCGCCATTGTGGTTGAAGTAAGGCTCGTCAATCTGGAGCAGGATGCGTTCGGTGCCGAGGTCCGCCGTGTCCCCCTTCGCGGTGAACTCGGAGAGATTCATCGTGTGGTCCCACGACGCCGGGACGCCCGCGCGCTTCTCCGCGCTGTAGCAGACGTAGAACTTGCGGTTGGCAGCGAACTTCGGATGCAGCGCCAGACCCAGCACCCCGCGCTCGTCGAACTTGCCGAAGTTGATCTTCAGCTTGCTGGTGAAGTCGGCGAAGGGCTTGAGCTGGCCGTCGGGCGTCATCAGATGAATTGGCCCGACCTGCTCGGCGACGAGCACGCGCTTGCCGTCGAAGTCGGTGAGGATCGAGGGCGCGGTGAGATTTGTGGTGACGAGCTTGAGCGCGACGCCGCTCTTGCCCTCGGCGGCGAGAGCGGTGAGCGATGTGGCAACAAAGGCAGCGCCAGCGCACAGCCAGCGGCAAGACAGTGATTTCATGGGCGGGAGTGTAGGCAGGTAAGCAACAGTGACAAGCTTGTTGCGCCGGCGTGCGACTCGTGCGCTGGGAACCGCCATGCACGTTCGCCAATCTCCGCTGGTTTCGAGCCTTCCCTTCACCCCGGCACAATCACGCTCTTCGCCGACTGCCACTTCGCCGTTGTCTGAAGTGCCTCGTCCGCCTGCTCGATGGTGAAGCGGTGTGTGACCATTTCGTGGAAGGGAAACTCGCGCTGATGCTGCCGGAGAAACTCAATCGCCGCCTGCAAGTGTCGCGGCTCGCTGGACCACGAGCCGAACACTGAGAGTTGCTTGCGCGTGATGACGTGCGGGTTGAAGGCCACCGTCCCCGCATCGCAATAGTGGCCGAGCACGAGATACTTCCCCCCGTCGCGGCACAGCTCCATGCCCTCGACCACCGCGCTCGGATGGCCCACGCATTCCAGCACCACGTCCGCACCGTAGCCGCCTGTCAGTTCGCGCACGCGCGCAAGTCGCGCGGCGGGCGTGGGGATTTCTTCCAAATCAATCACATCGTCCGCGCCGAAACGCTTTGCCATTTCCAGCCGGTGTTTCGGCGCACCGATGACGATGACCCTGCCCGCGCCCGCGCTCTTCGCCACCGCGAGCGCCGCGATGCCGACCGGGCCGGCACCTTGCACAACGACGGTGTCCTGCCACGCGATGCCCGTGCGCTCGACGCCGTGAATCGCCGTGATGAGGGCGCAACCCGCGCCGATGACGGACTCGGTGGGCAGGTCGTCGGGCAGTTTGAAAATGGTCGTGCGCGGGCGCAAGTAGTGCAACTCCGCGTAGCCGCCGAGGAAGTGCGGCGCACAATCACACGGGTAGCCGATGCCGTAAGCCCGCCGTTGCGCGCAACGCGTCGGCTGCTTCTTCACCGCGCAGTAATAGCACTGGCCGCAGGACACGGCGGAGTTCCACGTCACACGGTCGCCCACCGCCAGCGGTTGGCCCGACCAGTCTTTTTCCACGCTAGTGCCCAGCTCCGCGATGCGCCCGACCGTCTCGTGGCCGAGGATGACCGGCAGCTTGATGGGCAACTGGCCCTGCCACAGATGCACATCCGTGCCGCAGATGCCGGCCATCTCCGTGCGCACCAGCACCGCGCCCGCTTCCACGGGCGACGGCACTTCGTAGGTATGCAGCCGCAGCGGCGCGTTGAACGCTTCGAGAACGGCGGCTTTAGCAGTGCGCATGATGAAAGCAGCTTGGCGAACGAAGCGTGGTGGCTCAACGCGGAAGTTGCGGAGCGCCGGTTTCCGACCCGGCGTGAATCAGGCCAAGTATCCAGCGGCAGGCAAGAACCCGTGCCGCTCCAAAGCCGTGCCAGTCTGGCGGATGACTTCGATGGGCAGGCGGCTGCCCGCGTGCAGGCGCGGCGGCGTCACACTCGTCGCGTTCGGGCCGTGCGCGAAGAAGTGGTCCATCGCCTTGTTCGCGTTGGCGAAGGCGTTGCCGTCGGGCAGGCCCGCGACGAGTGCGAAGACTTCCTTCACGACGGCGGAGAGGCGTTCGGAGAGGTGCTGGGCTTCGTCGCGGCGTCCGGCGCGGAGCAGTTCGATGACTTGGTGCAACTCGCGACCGAAGCAGTTCGCGGTGCTGAGGAGGAAGCCATCGTAAGGCCCGCTGCCGGACTTGAGCCAGCGCGCGTAATCGCCCTCCGCGCCGCGCACGAGGAAGACGCCGCCGAAGTCCCGTCCCGAGTTCGCCACGCGGTCCCCGCCGCTCGTGTCCTTGAAGAGGATAAAGTTCGGGAAGCGCGCGGCGAGTTCGGCCAACGTCTCCGGCGTCATCTCATTCTGCGTGACTTGCGGGAGTTGGTAGAGCGCGGTGGGGAGGCCGAGTTCGAGAATGCCGGTGAGTGCGTCGCGGATGGTTTGCTGCGGAAGGTCTCCTCCCTTTGGCGGACAGACGGTGAAAGCCGGGGCGCTGCGCGCTCGGCGTTCCGTGAGTTCGGCTGAAAGCGCCCGTCCATAATCGCGCATCATGGAACACGCGTCACTCGCCTCCGTCTTCAGCACACCGACGAGCAGATGGAGGCCCAGCTTCGCGGTCTGTTCCTGCGCGAGGACGAGCAACTCGCGGATTTCGCCGTCGGACATTTCCCAGCCGTCGCCGGTCGAGCCGGGGATGAGGAATCCCTTCACATGCGGCGCGAGGTGGCGCAGGTGGGCGGTGATGCGTGCGTGGTCGAACGAGCCGTCGTCGCGGTAGTGCGTGAGCAGCGGGCACCAGAGCGGCGGTATGCCGCGCGGGAAGAGGTGCGCGTGCCAGTCGGCGCGGGTGGTGGGAAGCGGCGAGTTTATCTTCAATTCAGGAATGCCTCACGCAAAGGGCGCGAAGGACGCAAAGGAAACCCTGCCGGAGGGAAAGCAATTTCACCGTGCAACCGAACGCTTCGCGCACACGGGATGCTCTCAGAAATCAATTCGGCTTTGCGTCCTTCGCGACCTTTGCGTGAGGTAATTTCGGATTCTTGATCCATGGCATTCCGCCTCCTGACCTCGGCGGCTACGGGGTCAGTGCTTCTCCTCGGCGGGCGGCTCGGGCAGCAGGAAGCTCAAGCCCAGGCCGATGGCATAGACGCCGGTGCCGGTAATGGCGGCGGCCAGTGCGACCTGCTCGAAGGTGTTTCCGGGGAGGTTCGGCGCGATGATGTTCGCTGTGAGGAACGCTGCCGAGGTGCCAATCATGCGCCCACCCACGTTGGTCGCGAAGCTGCCGCCGGTGCCGCGCAGATGGAGCGGGAAAATCTTCGGCAGGTATTCCCCGAAGTAACTGAACTGCGCCACGGTGAGGAAACCCGCCGCGGCCACGCCGAACTGAAACAGCCCCGGCTGGTCGCGGAAGAGCCAGATGTAGGTCAGCGGGATGACGAGTAGGCCGGGGATTTGGAACAGGCGCAGCAACGTCCCGCGGCTGATGGCGACCACGAGCAGCGCGGCCAGCGCGATGCGTCCACCGAGTCCGCCGAGTTCCTGCCAGAGTTGCACGGTGTTGCCGCGCGCCTTGATGGCGATGTCGAAGGGCTCCTGCTTGGCGCGGTTGTCGCCGAGCAGTTTGAGCATCTTCTCGCGCTCGATGACGGCCTTCTTCGCGTCGGGCTTGCCCTCGGTGAGCTTCGTCAGGCTGGCGTCCAGCTCGGCGAACTTGTTGGTGGAGGCGGCAAACTGGGTTTTCAACTCCGTCTTCTTCGCATCAGCCGTGGCGGGATTATCAATGGCGTTGCGCATTCCGCGTTGGGCGATGCGAATCTTCGCGCGGTTGGCGGCGACCTCCAGCAAGCCCGGCACCTCGGCGGTCGCAGCACGAAAGGGCACCATCACGACATCGAGCTGCTTGTTCAGTTCCTTCGCCTCGTCCTGAAGCGGCTTGAGCGACGTGCGGTGCTCGGCCATGTCGGGCAGGCCGGGCGCAATGCGCAGCGGCGTCATCTGCAACGCGCCGAACGCCGCGCCATACGCGCAGGCGGAGAGGGCGGCGGTGACGAGCGTGATGCGTCGCAGCTCCGGCGAGAAGAGTTCGCTGAAGCTTGGGCGCTTGAGCGACCCGGACGCGCGGCGCTCCAGCCACACCTTCGACTCCGGCACGAACGGCAGCAGCAGCGCGATGGGAATCGCCGGCAGGAAACCGGTGAGGAGCGTGTAGCGCCAGGTGGCGTGGGTGTTGAAAATCTCCGGCACGGGCAGCGCGGGCAGTTCGTTCGCGTGGTTGATAATCCACACGTTGATGCCCGTCACCAGCAGACCGCCGACGGACGCGAAGGCCTGCGTGTAGCCGAGCGCCAGCTCCTTCATACGCTTGTCCGGGAACAGTTCCGCCAGCCAGGTGATGGCCGCGATGAACTCGACGCACACGCCTATGAACGTCGTGCAGCGGAAGAAGATGAAGACGGGCAGGGTCGTCGCGAAGGCCGCCGCGCAAGGTGAGAAGGCGTAGAGAAAGATGCTGCCCGCCATGACGGTCTTGCGCCCGAAGCGGTCAATGAGCCAGCCGCCCAGAAGGCCGAACGTGCCGCCGCACAGCGCCGTGAGCCAGAGCAGCCGGCCCGTCCACTCGGTGACCACGGGATTGTTCGGCGGCACTTGCAGCAGCTCCGCGATGGCGGGCACGGCGACGAGCGGCGTCATCAACAGCTCATAAGTGTCGAAGAGGAAGCCGATGCTGGCGACGGTGAGAATCAGCCACTGGGTCAGGTTGAGCTTGGGCCTGGGCGTCTGTGGAGAACTCATGGTTCCGAATTGGACACGAGGGGTGGAGGCGGGACAAGGGTTTTGTTACGCACCCGTATCATCAGCGGAATGGTTGGCTGCGCCCGTTTCCAACGTAACTGAAGGCATCGGCTACTTGAGCGCCGCGCGCAGCACCGGCTCGAAGATGTCCGCCTGGCGCATGAAGCCAAGGTCGTTGGCGTGCGAGGCGTCAGTGGCGCCCTCGGTGTCGTCGCCGTAGAGATGGTCGCCGGCGATGTAGTGCAGCTTGGCGACGCCCTCTTTCTTCAACTGCTCGTAGGCCGCCCGCAGCGCGGCGTGGTTGTCGTCGTGGAATTTCTTCTTCGCCGGCGTGATCCACTCATTCGTGAAGCGCCGATCCTCGACGAGCACGATGGGCGTGTTCGGGCGCGCGGCGCGGAGTTGCTTCACCAGCGGCACACACTTCGCCGTCACGTCGGCGGGCTGCATGTTTGGCAGGCAATCAATCACATACACGGCGGCGTCAATTTCCGTGAGCAGGTCGCCCACGGCGGTGTCCATCCGGCCATTACCAGAGAAGCCGATGTTCATCACGGGGCGGTCCAATCGGCGGCCGAGGATGGCCGTGTGCACCATGCCCGGGCGCGATGCGCACGCGCCGTGCGTGATGGAGGTGCCGTAGAAGATGACTGGCTTGGCCGTGCGCGGCGCAAGCCCCTCGAACTTCGCACCCGCCGGCACGCCGATCTCGAGCGACTCGATGCCGTTGTAGAGCGGCAGGTAGGCGGCGTATTCGCGCAGGCCGGGGGCGAGGTCGCTGATGATCACGGCTTCGACCTTCGCCGAGTTGGGCCGCGTGACTTGCACCCAACGCCACTCGCCCTTGTCGTTGCGTGCATAAAGGTCGAGGCCGCTGACGCCGGTGGCGGGCATGTGCGGCATGGCGAGGTTCGTCTTCGAGAGGGTGTAGCGGGCATGGATGGATTTCGCGTCGGTCTGGAAGCGCACCATCATGCCCGCGCTGTCGCGGCTCAGGCTCCACACGGCGGGCGTGACCTTGCCCTCGGCCTTCGCGGGGAGGCGGTCGAACCAGCGCTTGCGCTCCTGGTCGCCCCAGCCGCGACCTTCCACGCCCCACTTGGTGACATCGTGCCACGCGACCTCAATGGGGGCGGGCTTGGCAGCCGCAGGTTTCGCCGCGGGCTGCTGCTGGGCCAGCAAGGGAGTGGCGAGCAGGAGTGCGACGAGGATCAATGGTTTCATGGAGTGTCGGGTTGGGTTTTAGAAACTTCGTGATCAGT
>SIBB01000134.1 GCA_009695395.1 Pedosphaera sp.
GGTTTGTCCGGAGCCTCCCTGCTTCTGACACGCGCCGACGGTCGCCGCGAAGGCTGGTGCCGCTGTCATGGCGATTAGGGTGAGGCCGCTGAGGAGGAGTCTGTTTTTCATGAGTATCTCCATTTTGTTGGGTTGTGGTTGTGAACTTGTAGGAACTTATCCATCAGCGGCAGTGTGTCAAATAATCTAATGATTATTTTCACAAAAACTTTTGATTGACGCTCCGATTGGTTCTAGCTATGAACGAGGCATTCCGAAGGCTTTTCTTGTCACCCGCTTTGGGTGACTGGGGAAAGAGCGCGAAAAAGAAGGGTGCCGCGACAGTGGCGACCCTGATTAATCACCAATTTCAGAAAGATAATTCTGCATGCACGCTCCGAACCTCCTTGCGTCCGTCGCCGCGGCACCCGCCGTTGCTCCCCGTATTCCTCAGGATGCCGCTTATTCGCGCAATCGCCGGACAATCCTGTTCTACGGTGCGATGGTCGTGCTGGTGTTGCTCCCTTCGCTATTGCTAGTAGCGCCGGGCTTGAAGATTTCTGGTTTGAAGGGTGCCGTTGGGAAGAGTCTCCCCAATGTTCCTGCTGCGACTGTCATGGTCCGGGCAGCTACGGGTCGCTGAAAGTGGCTCGTAGCTGCTTTTCACGCGTGCTCGGGCAAATCCGGTTCGTGCTGGCGTGCGCTGGGCCGGCGCGGATCAGGCGAGGTTCTTGAGTTCACCCGTGCTGTCACCGAGTTGGTGGATTTTGAGATCCATCCGGTTCAACATGGAGAGCCACAGGTTGTTCAGGGGCGTCTCCGCTGAGTACATCAGGTGCCGTCCCTGCTTCAATGTGCCGCAGCCGTGGCCGGCGAGCAGGAGTGGCAGGTTGTCGTGGTTGTGGGCGTTGCCGTCGGAATTGCCGCTGCCGTAGGCAATCATGCAATGGTCCAAGAGCGTGCCGTCGCCCTCTTTCACGGATTTCAACCGGCCCAGCAGATAGGCGAGTTGGGTGGTGTGAAAGCGATTGATCTGCGCGATCTTCGATTTCTTCTCTTCCTTGTTCTCGTGGTGGGAAAGGTCGTGGTGACCTTCGCGCACGTTGATGAAGGGGTACGGCTTGTTGCTGCCTTCATTCGCCAGGACGAAGGTGCAGACGCGCGTGGTGTCGGTCTGGAACGCCAGCACGAGCAGGTCGCACATCAGTCGGATGTGTTCCTCGTAGGATTGCGGGATGCCCGCCGGGGCCGCGACGTTTTGCGGGGCTTTCGGTTCGGGAAACTGCGCGGCTCGTTCGATGCGCCGTTCGATGTCGCGCACGGCACTGGTGAATTCGTCGAGTTTACGCTGGTCGGTCCGGCCGAGTTGGCCGTTGAGTTCACGCAGGTCGGCCTTCACCAAGTCCAAAACGCTTTTACGCTGGCCATCACGCGCGGCCCGTTCCTTGGTCGAACCCGAGCTGAACATCCGCTCGAAGACAATCTTCGGATTGACCTCTTTGGGCAACGGTTGGGTGGCTGAACGCCAGGACATGGTGGAGGAATAGACGCAACTGTAGCCGGAATCGCAGTTGCCAGCCATGCCGCCGGCTTCGGTGCCGATTTCGAGCGAGGAGAGGCGGGTGTGATCAGCGAGTCGAGCGGCGGCCACTTGATCCACCGAGATGCCGGCGCGGATGTCGGTGCCATCAGTCTTGCGCGGTTGGGAGCCGGTGAGGAAGGCCGAGAGCGCGCGGGCGTGATCACCGGCGCCGTCGCCGTGGGGGCGGGCTTTGTCGGCCGTGAGGCCGGTGAGGATGGAAAAGTCCTTTTTGAATTCCGCAACCGGTTGGAGGATGGATGGCAAGTCGCCCAGTTCACCCGTGCCGGCAGGCGTCCAATCCTTCATGTTTTTGCCGTTGGGCACATAGAGGAAAGCCATGCGATTCGGCGCGGCCTTGGCGGCGGTGGTGGCGGCACCCCAGCTTTCCAGCGGCCCCATGGCTTCGAGCCACGGCAGTGCGAGGGTGGTGCCGAGTCCTTTGAGCGCGGCGCGGCGTGATAGCAGGAGGCGACTCATACGTTTGTTTTTAGAGTTGGGGAATGCCGGTCTTATTCAGACTCGTTGGCTTTGGTGAGATCCGTTCCGCGCCGGAGGCGGAACGGATCGCTTTTGGCGATGGCAATGGCCAGCGCGGAGAAGCGATGGTCGTTCTGCGCCATTTGCGCGACGATCTGGTTCACGGTCTTGATGTCGTAGTATTCCAACCCGCGGCCCAGCGCGTAGGTGAGTAGTTTTTCGGCGAGGTTCCGTGCGATTAGCTCTTTTTGTTGTTTCAGAATCGCCTTGAGATCCACCGCACCTTGGAAGGTCTGGCCGTTTGGCAAAGTGCCGGAAGGATCAATGTCGCCCTCGCCATCCTTGGCACGGAACCGGCCGATGGCGTCGAAATTCTCGAAGGCGAACCCCATCGCATCCATCTGTTTGTGGCAACCGGCGCAACTGGTGTTTTTACGGTGCTGCTCCATCCGCTGGCGGAGTGTGCCCGTGAGTTCCTTCTGATTTTCCAGCTCGGGCACCGCGGCGGGGGGCGGCGGCGGGGGCGTGCCGAGGATCTGTTCCAGCACCCACCGGCCCCGTTTCACCGGCGAGGTGCGGGTCGGGTTCGACGTCACGGTGAGCACGCTGGCGTGGGTGAGGATGCCAGCGCGCTCGGAGTCCAGCAGGGAGACGCGCCCAAATTCATCGGGCGCGAAAGGCTTGCCGCCGAGAGCGGTTTTCTTTTGGCCGACGCGATTGCCAGCGCTGTCGGCAATGCCGTAATGGCGCGCGAGCGATTCGTTCAAGTAGGTGAACTGGCCGTCGATTAAGTCCAGCACGCTGCGGTCTTCGCGGATGATCTCGCCGAAGAAAAGTTCCGTCTCACGCAGCATGGCGCGGCGCAGGTTCTCGTTGAAGCTCGGGAAAAGCTGGGCGTCCGGGGCGAAGGTGCGCAGCCGCTCGAGTTGCAGCCATTGCATCCCGAAATGGCGGACCAGCGCATCGGCTTTCGGATCCTTCAACATCCGGCGCACCTGCGCATCAAGGCTGGCCGTGAGTTGACGTTTCGCGGCGAGGTCAAAAAGTTCCTGGTCCGGCATCGAATCCCATAGGAAGTAGCTCAGCCGCGAGGCCAGTTGGAACTCATCGAGCGGATGTGGCTCTCGCGCCTGCGGCCGGTCGTCCAGCTCGACGCGGAAGAGGAACTTCGGCGAGCAGAGGGTCGCGGTGATGGCACGCTGGATGCCCGCCTCCCATTTACCGCCCTCGGCCACGGTTTGCTCCACGAGCCCGGCCAGTGTCGTCACTTCCGCCGGCGTGGCGGGGCGGCGGTAGGCTTGCGAGAGCAGCCGTGTGAGCACCTCGCGGGTCTGTTCCGGCTGCGTTTTGTTCGGTGAACAGGCGAGGATCTTGAGCTGCGAAGCCGGCCGGGTTTCCAGCGGGCCTTCACTCGAGAGGTGTTCGATGAAGAGTTTCGGCGGCTCCTCGCCGGCCGGCGGTTTCACGATGGCGATGCCGGCGCGGTTGATTTTTCCGATGCGGTAGACCGGCACTTCAATCGTCTGCGGCTTCGCGGCCGAACGGGCTGTGATCTCAAATTCCCTGAGAATCTGGAACTGCTTCACCGCGGCCGATCCGATTCCTATCAGCCGCCCGAGTTGTTCTTCCGTGGCGGGTTGGCCTTTGTCACTACCTTGCAGAAAGAGCACCACCTTCACCGGAGACGGTCCGCGCGCCTCCGCGTACAGTGTCGCGCGGAAAATCAGATCGGCGTCGGCGGAGAATTTCAGGTAATCGCCCCCTGCGGCGAACGGGCCAGATTCCGTGGGGTCGGTGGCCAGCGGGTCCATCGGGCGGAACCGGCCCTGTGGTGTCTTCGCGTTGTTCGGCTGCAGGTAGCGACCGGAGAGATAACGCGCGGAGGGCTTTGGCGGGTCCGGCAGGATCACGCGTTTGGCCATCGTTTCCGCGGCGTCGAGATAACGCTCCAGAAGCAACGGTGAGAGCGTGAGCACATCGCTGATATTATCGAAGCCATGCCCGATGTCGTCCGCCGGGAAATCGGCCGCCGGCTCGAAATCCACCTGCAACAGGTCGCGCACGGTGTTGTTGTATTCGGTGCGGTTCAAGCGGCGGAGGGTGACCCGGCCGGGATCGGGTTTCGCCGAGGCCACCACGCGCGCGGTGCCCGCCTCCACCGCCTGCTCGAACGCGGTGATTTCCGCGGGGGCAGGCCGCGGGCGTTTGGCCGGGGGCATCTCGCCGGTGGAAACCATCTTCACGATGTTCGCCCAGCCTTTTCGGTTCTTGAGCAGCGTCGCTTCGTCGCGGAAGAGGCGCAGGTCGAGATCGGCTTTCTTCGTCTTTTCGCCGTGGCATTCGAGGCAGTGCTGCTGGAAGAACCCTTGTGCGTCCTTGCTGAAGCTGGGCGCCGCGGAGACGCTTGTCGCCGCGACCAACCAGCCGATGGCCACGCCGTTCCAGCAGCACGCCGCCGCCGTGAGAATTCCATTCGTCCGCTTCATCGCCACGAATCAGACTAGCACCCGCCGGACTGAATTCAAACCCGCGCTGCGGTTCACCGGGGCGGCTTGTGGTGTTCGGGGAAGTCCTTCGCGTAACGGGCGAGCAGCGCAGCGACATCGTTCTTCACCACGTAGATCTTGCCGCGGATATTCTTCCGTTCACCGGGTTTTAACCCGCCGAGTCGGAAGTCCACGTGCAGGCAGCGCGCGACGCCTTGGAACAGTTCCTGATACGGCTCCCACGCGCTGGCCCAGATCCATTTTTCATCCGCGCTGAAGCAGCCGATCAGCCCATTGCTTGGCACGTGCGGCGAGAGTGGGCGCGGGTTCACATCCGTGCGCGGCACATGCGCTGGGCACCAGGTCTGGCCCGGCGTGTAACGCGCCGTCTTCGTCCAGTCACGCGTCGGCATGCGCGCGAGCTTGCCATCGAGGAAGAGGAAGCACTTCGGGAGATAATCATCGAGATCGCCGCCCGTGTCCTGCGCGAAGCCCATGAACGGCGCCAACCGCACGCAGGGCTGCGCCCAATGAGCCTCGGACCGTGTGGCGGTCGGGTTGTGCGCCACGAGTTGGAACTCCACCTCGTCGGCCTTCGCCGTGATGGTGTGCTCCACGATCACGCCATCGGTCAACGTATCGCGCAGCTTGAGCACCCGCTTGTCCGTGCTGAGCGAGAGGAACTCGTTGGTGTGCTTGAGGACCGTGTGCTTCACCCAGTCGGCGTCCGTTGAGCCGGCGCGGCAATAGGCTTCGAGGTAATTGATGCGGATGCCGCTGGCCGGCAGGTGCGGGCCGCGGATGACAAGCCAGTGATTCGTGCGTTCCAACGTGAGCCTCGGCTCGGCGGCGTGGAGCGGATGAAGAACAAATAGAATGGCAAAAAGTGCGGTCAGGCGGAGCTGCCGCTGTGTCAGGGTGAACATAATGAAAATGTAGGGAAACGGCTGAGGAGAAACTAGCACAAAAGCACCCTCTGCCGCCCTACGGATTGTAGGGTGCGCGGCGAGGCCTCAAGGGGATGGGGGAATCCCATTCACCCCCTCTTTTTGAGGTGCATTTATGTCTTTCGACTTGCACGCACACGACGTAAGTCGGGCCGCACATGGCGTGGGTGGGGTCGCCCACGATGTGGACGGGGCGCATACGCCGCAAGTCTGCGCATCGAAAGGCGGGGATGCGGCCTTTGGGGAAGGGGTGTCCGATCTTTTCCGGTGCGGAAGTTACTTCCCCGGTCTGGCCTTGTCCGCGTCGAGCAGCTTCATGAACGCGCCGAAGTAATGGCCGTTGTCGTGGAAGGTGCGGCCGGAGACGAGGTTGCCGTCCACCACGCATGGTTCGTTCACATAGATGCCGCCGCAGATCTCGAGGTCGAACTTGCACTTGGCCACGGTGGCCATGCGGCGGCCCTTCACGCAGCCGGCGCGCGCTGGGATCTCGACGCCGTGACAGACGCTGGCGATGGGCAGGTTCTTCTCAAAGAAATAACGGGTGACGCGCAGCAGCGCCTCATCTTCGCGCAGGTATTCGGGCGCGCGGCCGCCGCTGAAGAAGATGCCGGCGTAGTCCTCGGGTTGGATGTCTTTGAAGGCGATCTCGGCCTCGATGCTGTAGCCTTCCCATTCCTTGGTGATGGTCCAGCCGGGCTTCACCTCGTGCAGCACCATCTGGTAGCGGCGCTTCTCCGGCGCGGCGACGACCGGCTGGTAGCCCCCCTCGATGAGGCGGTAGTAGGGGTAAAGCGTGTCCACAGTCTCCGTGGCATCGCCGACGATGATGAGGACTTTGTTCATGCGGAAACTGTGCGGATGCCTCCAGCATGGCGCAACGCAAAAGAGGTATTTGAATACAGGTCGGGTTCGTGCGTCAGGAGAAAGATGTTTGCCGGCTAGAGCCATTTCTGGAAACCTGACGGCGACAGATAACGAACCAAACAACATCGATGAAACCGCAGATCAAACTCCTCGTCCTCGCCATCACGGGCACCGTGCTCGCCGCGCTCCTCGCCACCACCGCTTCCGCCGCGAACGAGGCCAAGGCCTCCGCCGCCAAGGTGGCGATGCAGAAGTTCCACAAGGCTCCCAAGGGCGTGGATCCGACGTGCAAGAAGATTTCCGAAGGCAAAGCTAGCAAGGAAGAACTCGAGCAGGTCTTGGCCGCTTACCGCGTGATGGCGGCCGAGAAGCCGGTCCGCGGCGACGAGGCGAGCTGGAAAGAGAAGTGCGCCGCACTGATCAAGGCCACTGAATCCCTCGTGTCCGGCAAGCCCGAGGGCGTGAACCAGTACAAGGCCGCCGTCAATTGCAAGGGCTGCCACTCGGTGCACAAGCCGGAAGCGCCGAAGGCGAAGTAGTCCTTTGATCTAAAACAAACGCCCCGGTGCGCGTGACAGCGGCCGGGGCGTTCTGTTTTTTAACGATGGCGCTGCGCTGTGCGCGGACTTGGAACGAGGCGCGTCAGGCGAGGATTTTCTGAATCGCCCGGCCGCCTTCGATGATGGGGCGGAGGCGCCCTTCCTGATCGTGCAGGAAGGCATCGGGATCAATGCCCATCGCGCCGTAAAGGGTGGCGATGAAGTCCTCCGGCCCGACGGGATCGCTCGTCGGCCGTTCGCCTTTCGCATCCGAAGCGCCGTGCACGTAGCCGTGCTTCACGCCGGCGCCGGTGAGCAGGATGTTGTGCAGATACGACCAGTGGTCACGCCCGCCGGAGCCGTTCACCACCGGCGTGCGGCCCATCTCGCCCATCACCACCACGAGCGTTTCCTTGAGCAGACCGCGCGCCTCGAGGTCTTCGCAGAGGGCGGAATAGACCTGGTCGATCTCTGGCAGGCGGTAATCCTTGAGGATGGGGAAATGGCGGTTGTGCGTGTCCCACGCCGTGGGGTCGGCGTCCACTTTGTCGAAACATTCCCACGTGACGGTGACGAACCGCACGCCACGTTCGACCAATCGCCGCGCGGTGAGGGCGGACTCGCCGTAGAGATGGCGGCCGTAGCGGTCGCGCTGCGCCGCCGGTTCATCATTCAGATCGAAGGCGCGCCACGGGCTTTCCTTGCCGGAGCTGCGCGTGAGCAGTTCGAAGGCGCGCCGTTGATGCTCGTCGAGTTGCTCGACCGCCGGGTTCTTCTCGAAGGCGCGTGTGCGGTCGCCGAGTTGCTGGAGCAGGTTCCGGCGCTGGTCGAAACGCTCGAGCGTGATCTCCGGCGGCAGTTCCGTGCCGGGAACCGTGAGGCGGCCCTTGACCGTTTCGCGCACGTCGTAGAAATCCTTCGCCTTGTAAGTGCTGGTGATCTCGCAACCGCTGATGAAAGGATCGTGCTGCCGGCCGAGGAAGCCGCCGTAGATGCCGGGGCGCAAAATCTTCTGGCCCCAACCGGTGTAGCACGGCAGCCAGAACGATGCCGGCGCGGCGCGGCGCTCGTTGCGCGCGAGATAATTCACCACCGCGTTCATCCCCGGCGACTGCGACGAAAGTATCGGCACGAGCGATTCGAGCTTGTCCGCGCGTTTGCCGGTGAGCGTGTAGAGCATCCCCGCGCTGTGATCGTTCTGATCGTGCGTCGCGGAGCGGATGAGCGTGGAGCGGTTCATCCACTTCGCCATCTGCGGGAGATGCTCGCAGAAATGCACGCCCGGTACGCTGGTGGGAATGGAGCCAAACTCGCCACGAATCTCGCGCGGCGCATCGGGCTTCGGATCGAACGTCTCGTGCACCGGCGGCCCGCCGAAAAGATAGAGGAGAATGACCGACTTGGCTTTGCCAGCGCCGCTGCCCGCGTTGGCCGTGGCCGCCTCGGCTCGCAGCAAATCAGCCAACGACAAGCCGAACAGCGACAACCCGCCTACCCTCAGCATCTCGCGGCGGTTGATGCCGTCACAGGCTGTCGTGTGATTGGCGAGGACGCGGATCATGGCGTGCGTTCGACGTGCGCGGTTGCTGCTGAGTTCAGTCTCTTTCTTAGTTCAACTTGGGCAAAAGTCAAGCG
>SIBB01000135.1 GCA_009695395.1 Pedosphaera sp.
GGTTTGGCTGGCAATGACTTGGTCGGGGAAACACCTTTTTCCTGCTTGGCTGCCGTGCGCGGAGCTGCTGCAGGCTTGGCGGCGGGCTTGGCGGCGGGTTTGGCGGCGGGTTTGGCGGCGGGTTTGGCGGCGGGCTTCACGCCGGATTTGGCGGCGCCGCTTTTGACAGTGGGCTTTGGGGTCTTAGTCTTTGACATAGGGTCGGTCAGATGCGCTCCGGCTTTCCTCGCCGGAAAAGAGCCAGCAAATATGGTTACATCCACTATTGGAGTCAAGGGCTCAGATAAGGACTCAGATATAGGCTTTGGATGCGCCCCTTGAACTTGGCCGTTATTTTCGGCATAAACGGGGGAGATGTCCGCTACAAAGTCCGTTTCAATCTGCCTTGCCGCACTGTTCGCACTGCTCAAGACCACCGCTGCGCAAGTCGTAGCGCAGCAGTTTCTCCCCCAGAGCAAGGCGTTGCTCGCCCCGTGGAAGGCCGACGAAACCGTGCTCTACTCGGGCGCGACGGTTCACACTGTCTCCGGCGAGACGCTCGCGCCCGGCTTCGTGCTGACGCGGGGTGTGAAGATACTTTCCGTTTCCAAGGCCGCGCCCGCCACCAAGCCAGACCGCACGGTGGATTTGAAGGGCCTTCACCTTTTCCCCGGCCTCATCCTGCCAACCAGCTCGCTCGGCCTGACTGAGATTTCCGCCGTCCGCGCCACACAGGACACGACGGAGACCGGTTCCTTCACCCCGGACGTGCGTGCGTGGCTGGCCGTGAACCCCGATTCAGAACTCATCCCCGTCACACGCGCCAACGGCATCACTCACGCGCTCGTCCTGCCGCTGGGCGGAATGGTCAGTGGGCAGTCGGGCGTTATCTCGCTCGCCGGTTGGACGACGGAGGAGATGACCGTCAAGGCTCCCGTCGCGCTGCACGTCTTCTGGCCCGCGATGAGTTTGAACGTGACGCCCAAGGAATTCGCGGGCGGCTCCAAGGCCAAGTCGCCTGACGACCAGTCGAAGGAACGCGCCAAGCGCGTGCAGGACCTCGACGGCTTTTTCGCCGAGGCGCACGCCTACGCGGGCGCCCGTGGTATCGCACCGAAGGACGGCAAGGCGGCGGCGAAGGTGCCCGCGTGGGAAGCGATGCTTCCGGTTGTCCGCGGCGAGCTGCCGCTCATTGTCCACGCCGAGGACGTGCGCCAGATCAAGGCCGCGCTCGCGTGGGCTGAGTCGCGCAAATACAAAATCGCCATCGCCGGCGGGCGCGACGCTTGGCGCGTCGCCGAGGAACTCGCTGCCAAGAAAGTCCCCGTCATCTTCGAGTCCACCTTCGATCAGCCCGCGCGGGACACCGACGCTTACGACGCGCAGTTCAAGGGCGCGGCGACCTTGCACAAGGCCGGTGTGAAAGTGCTCTTCAGCGAAGGCTCCGGCGCGAGCAACGCGACCTTTGCACGCAACACGCCATACTCGGCCGCGCAGGCCGTGGCCTTCGGATTGCCGGAGGCCGAGGCCCTCAAGGGTTTGACCCTCTATCCTGCGCAAGTGCTCGGCCTCGATGCCCTCGGCTCCATCGAAGCCGCGAAGGACGCCACCTTCTTCGCCAGCGACGGGCACATTCTCGATCTCCGCGCGAACGTGAAGCGGATGTGGATTGCCGGCCGTGAAGTCTCGCTCGACAGTCGACACACACGGCTTTACGACAAATACAAGAGCCGCCCCGCGCCCGCAGCGAAGTGATATGGAGTTGCCGGGGCGGGCGCTTCGTCGGCAGAGTTTGCGGAGATGAGGGTCAACTTTAAGGCGGTTGGAGGATGAAGTCAGTCCTGCCCTTGGTCCTGCCGCTCGTGGCAGCGCTGATCTACGTCGGCGGCGCGCTGCTGGCGAAGCGCTCGGCAGAGCTGGGTGTCGGCGTCTGGCGCACGGCCTTCATCTCGAACCTCATCTCCGCCGCGCTCTTCGCGCTCCTTCTGCCTTTCGGCGGCACGTTCCACGCTGACCTGCTCTGGCAGCCAGCCCTTGTCGCAGTGTTCTACCTGCTCGGACAGTTGTTCAACTTCATCGCCCTCCAGCACGGCGATGTCTCCGTGGCGACCCCGGTCATGGGCTTGAAAATAATCATGGTCGCCGTCTTCACCACCCTGCTGATTGAGTCCGACGTGTCCGTGAAGCTGTGGGTCGCGGCGGGCTTGAGCTCCCTCGCCATCGCATTGCTGAACCGCACCGCCGGCACACCGCGCCATCACGTCGGCAAGACTATCCTCTACTCTGCCTGCTCGGCCACGATGTTCGCGATCTTCGATGTGCTCGTCCAGAAGTGGTCGCCGGCGTGGGGGCTGGGACGGTTCCTGCCGGTGATGTTGGGATGCGTCGCGCTCTTTAGCTTCGTGTTTGTGCCCTTCTTCCACGGGCCCTTGCGCGAAGTGCCGCGAGCGGCTTGGCCGTGGCTGCTGGGCGCGTGCCTGTTCATCGGGCTGCAATCGCTCGTGTTCGTCAGCGCCATCGCGGGCTTCGGTGAGGCGACGACTGCGAACGTGATCTACAGCTCGCGCGGCCTTTGGAGCGTGGTGGCGGTGTGGGCCATCGGGCATTGGTTCAGCAACCGCGAGCAGCATCTCGGCGCGGCAGTGCTGCGCTGGCGACTGGCTGGCGCGTTGTTGATGCTGGCGGCGATTGCGCTGGTCCTTGTTTGAGGCCGCCGCACTTCCGAAGCGGACGAGGACAGGAGGCGGATAACTTGCTTCGCCTCAGTGCATCTCCACGTCGCACGAGCCGATGCCTTTGCGGTAGTAGTTGAACTGCACGTTCGGGTGGTCGGCGAGGAGGGACATGGGGACGGCGCTGTCCGCGATGCGGTTGGCTATCATGTAGGCGGTCAGGCGCTGGCCAAAGGGGTTGTCGTGGCAGCCCGCGTGCCAGATGGAGACTTTCTCCGCGAGCCAAGTCTCGACGGGGCCGACGGTGATGGCTTGTTTGGGGACTAAAGTCACGTTGCCGCCGCCGCTGGTGCGCGCGTTCTGCGCGATGGTCACGGGGTGCAGGTCCACGACGCGCGTGGCGAGCTTGCGGTAGTCCGCCGCGCTCGGGGGAGCGTCCTTGTATTTGCCCTTGCGGGGGAGCGGGTCGTTAAAGGCCCAGTGTTTGATGTCGCCCTGGCCGCCTTGCATGACGCAGCAGCGGACTCCGGCATTCCAAGTGGCGCGGTAGGCGCGGGTGTCGGCTTGGGGGAAGTGCATGTTGGCATCGGGCATGGCCAACTTGCGCTCAATGCGGTTGAAGCACATCTCCCGGTCGCACTTCTCGAAGGAGAGCGGATGCGTGACGGCGGCTTCCTTGCCGTCAATGACCCATTCGTCCATGCCCCAGAAGTGGGCGTCGTGGAGTTTGAGTCCCAACTCGTTCACAATGCGCGCGACGAGGGGCAACTGCTCGGTCGGGCCGATGGGACCGCAGATGCCGGCGGGGTTGTCAGGCGTGGCCTGCTTCCAAGCGTGGATGTATTCGAGGGCCTGGGCGCAGTAGAAGTCTTCGAGGGTGTCGTAGAAGACGACCTTGAAGCCCGGGCGCGATAACTTGAGAAGTTTCTCGGGCGTGAGGCGCGCGGCGGCTTCGAAGAGGGAGCTGTCGAGGGTGGTGTAGTCCCACCAGGCGGGGGCGAGAGAGGAGAGGTTGCGTGGCACGGGGCCGTTGTAAAGCGGAGGCGGGGGCGGGGGCAAGTGTTCAGTGTTCATGGTTTAGTTTCCAGTGGCGAGCAGTGGGAGACTTCGGCCGTGCAGCGGGGCAAAGTGAAGTTGTCACCGGCAATTCACTTGGAACGTTCGCGCCTCCACCTCTAGCCTTCCCAGCGTGGATTATATTTTGGTCAGCTTGGTAGGGTTCCTCGCCGCCGCACTCACGCTCTGGTCCGGCTTCGGGCTGGGGACGCTGCTGATGCCGGTGTTCGCCGTCTTCTTCCCGCTGCCGGTGGCCGTGGCGGCGACGGCGGTGGTTCACTTGGCGAACAACTTGTTCAAACTCGCGCTGACAGCCAAGAACGCGGACTGGCGCGTGGCGATGCGCTTCGGCATTCCGGCTGCACTGGCCGCGCTCGCCGGGGCTGCGCTGCTGCAAGCGACCTCCGCGCTGCCAGTGGTGGCAGAATACCGGCTGGGCGAACGCATCTGCCAAGTCACCGTGCTCAAGCTGGCGATGGCGGCGGTCATCCTCGGCTTCGCGGGGTATGAGCTGCACCCGCGCTGGTCGAAGGTGGCGTTCGATGCGAAGTGGCTGCCGTGGGGCGGCGGGCTCTCGGGCTTCTTCGGCGGCTTGTCCGGGCATCAAGGCGCGTTGCGCTCGGCGTTTCTGCTGCGCGCGGGCTTGTCAAAGGAGGCCTTCATCGCGACCGGCGTGGTCGGGGCCGTCATCGTGGACACGGTGCGGCTCGGCGTTTACGGCGCGGGCTTTTACGGCGGGCTCTCCGTGCTGCTGGACGAACACGCGTGGGCCTTGGTGGGCGCGGCGAGCGTAGCCGCCTTCCTCGGATCCTTCCTCGGCGCGAAGTGGGTGGCCAAGGTGACGCTGCGCAACGTGCAGGTGATCGTGGCCGTGCTGTTGGGAGTGCTGGCGGTGGCCTTGGCCGCAGGGTTGGTGTGACGAGCGGTGCCTGAGCTTGTTCCTGCTCACCCGTTCACTGCCTGGAGCATCGGCACAGCGTGCAACGGCCGGGCGGTCTTCTCCGCCAGTTCCCTCGGGAGGCCGACGCGCGTGGTCACGGGCAGCAGGCCGCCCTCGCGGTAGAGCGTGATGGAGACATGCTCGTTGCGACGGATGCAGGACTTGATGGCGTCGCGGTCTTTCTCGCACTGGAGAAGCGTCTTCCACGAGTAGATGTGCTTGGGCTTGTGGAAGTCGCTGTTCGCGATGAAGGGCAGCCGCTTCAGCCCGACCGGCGCGAAGATGTCGTTGCGGTTCGCGATTTCCCACGCGTCCAGCAACGGCGCGAACTCGTCCTGATTCTCCCAGAGGTAGAGCGTGTTCTTGCCCCACTCGCTCTTGAAGACGTGCGGGTGCGAGGCGACCGCCAGCGCGCCTTGCGCGTGGAGCTGCGCGATGGTCTCCGGCAAATCCAGCGAGGACGCGATGGGCATCTGCATGTCAATGCCCAGCAAGTGCGCGGAACTTTTCTTCGTCAGGCCGTCCTTGTTGAACTCGATGCCGGAGAGCAGCAGCATCCCATACTTGCGCCACGCGCGGC
Source organism: Pedosphaera sp. (assembly GCA_009695395.1). Taxonomy (GTDB): domain Bacteria; phylum Verrucomicrobiota; class Verrucomicrobiia; order Limisphaerales; family SXTU01; genus SXTU01. The sequence continues at coordinate 5,228 of SIBB01000135.1, forward strand.
GGCGCTCGCGGTCCAGCACCTCAAAGTATTCCTCAAGCTGGCTCTCGGCTAAGACGAGGTTGCTCAACTTACTCAACTTCCCGATCACGCGGCGCGGGTCGGCGAGGTGGTCGGTGACGCAGATGCAGTCGAAGCCGCGCGGGCCGTAGAAGTCCACCAGCTCCGGCACGGTGAGGCTGCCGTCCGAGTAGTTGCTGTGGATGTGGAAATCGCAGAGCAAGGCGCGGCGCGCGGCGGTGCCGTCCACGATGGCAGGCGCGCTGGGCGTGGCTGCGGGCGGCAAGGCCTGCAACCGCGCGGGGGCGAACGTCGACCAGTCGCCCGCGTCATCGCACTGAGACAAGACTAGTTCTGCGATGCGCAACGCAGCGTCGGGGTGGGAGTGCTTGAGCAAGTTCGCGCGCCACTCATTCCACAGGCGCGCCTTCTTGGCGAACGCGTCCTCGATGATGCTAGGCACATCGCGGTTGCGCTCGGCCACGGTGCCGAGGCCGAGTTGCTGGATGAGCTGCGCGTTGCCGGTTTCCTGGCCGGGGATGATCTGGTTGATGACCATTGGGCAGCGTGCGGCGATGGCCTCTTGCACCACTGCGCCCCCGGCTTTCCCGATGAGGACATGGTGCGACAACATTAGCGCGGGCATTTGATTGGTCCAGCCGAGCACTTGCACGCGCGCGCCGTGGGGGCGGAAGCGGTCTTGCAACTCCGCCTTCAGCTCCGCGTCGCGGCCCGTGGTGATGGTGATGTGGACGCGCTCGTTCTCGAGCAAGGCGTCCAGCACCTTGCCGCACTTCTTCTTCCCGTGGTTGATGACGTAAAGGAGCTTAATGGGGCCATTTTCTTCGAGCGGATAGGGGACGAGGCCGGGCGTGGCGAACTGCAGGCTGACCGGAAAACCCAGCGCGTGAATGCGGGACGCTTCCACGCCCGCCGCGCGCAGCACGGTGGCGGTGGGCTGGTTCGCGACCACGAAGGCATCGCTCGGCGCCCGGTGCCAAGCGGCGTTCACGGAAGTGGAGTCCGTCACGATGGTGACGAAGCGGAAGGGCTTCTCCGAGTGGTCACGGAAGAGTTCCTTGATGACCGGCGCGTAGGCGGGATAAGTCGAGACCACGCAGTCCGGCTGAGTCACGCGCAGCACGTCCCCCAGCGCGGTGCGCAGGCGCGTGAGCCCGGTCAGGCCGCTGTCGGCAACGGAGACGTGGTCGAGCAGCGAGTAGATGCCGCGCCAGAGCGTGGGGGCGTAGCGGACGACGCCGAGGTGCGCCTGCTTTACAAACGTGTTGAGCCGGCCGTAAGTGCTCTCGAAGAGATCGAGCACTTCGACCTGGGTCTCCGGCGCGATGAGTTCCAAGGCGTCTCGGAGATTGCGAGCCGCCGCATTGTGGCCTTCGCCGAAACCTGCTGTGAGGATGAGGACCTTCTTCATGGCACGTTTCTTTTTAAGGTGCCGGCGGCAAGTCACGTTCCCGTGGCGGTGCGGAAACAGTCGGGTGAAATGAGGGTGGCCGGAACCAACTCAAGGCGGATTCACCGTGCTTGCTGGGTGACTCTCCCACGAGATGGGTGACTCCGCCACCAGCTTGGTGACGCGCGCCACCACATCGCGCGGGCTGAAGGGCTTGGTCATGTAGTCGTTCGCGCCGAGGCCCAGGCTCACGGCGCGGAATTGCTCACTGGCGAACGCGCTGAGCATGAGGATGGGGATGTCCCGCGTGGAGGGCAGCACGCGGAGCATCTCGCACACGGCGAAGCCGTCGAGGCCGGGCAGGTCCAGGTCCAGCACGATGGCCTCGGGCAGCCAGCGCTGCGCGAGGGACACCGCCGCTATGCCGTCGCTCGCCGTGAGCACCTCGTAGCCAGCTTCGCTGAAGTTATAGGTGAGCAACTCCGTGATGTCCGGCTCGTCATCCGCGACCAAAATCCGGTGTGTCATAAGCCCGGAAGCATCGGCCACTCACGCGGGCCACTCAACGGCAGCAAGGTGAAAGGACGGTGACGTTCCGGTGCCGACCCCGGGATGAATTCAGGCCACGATTGCAGCGGGTGGAAGACACCGTGAGCAGTTGGGAAGACGCCGTTGCCGCGTTGGAAGAGCTCCTTGGCAAGGCTGGAAGGTAGCTGGGGAGAAAGCATGCCGTGGCCCGCCAGCCCGACGTGACCCTGGCTCAGTTGCAGAGGGTGGTGACCGACATGCCGGCTTAGAGCAGGGCCTCGAAAAAAAGAAGTCCGCCCTGAGCAAGCAACGTGCAGCCCTGAAAACCGCCTCCGAGAAAGCGGACCGGAACAACAAGCGCTGGTTCGACGCGTGGTCCGGCAACTTCCCCGACGGCTCCGCCGAACTGGCCGCCTTGTCGCAGATCGACACCGGGCCGCACACGCCCGCGCCCAGCCCGCTGATGATTAGCACCGTGAGACCCTCAGCAGGCGGTCATTTCGCCGAAGCGTATGTCAGTGGCGGCGGCAATCACGCCACGACGCTCCATCTGCAATGGAAAGTCGCGGGCGTGGATGCGGAGTTCGGCCACGACACGCTCGTGGTGCTCGCGGGGCAGAGCGTTGCGACCGGCGCGGGTGCGGGTGTCATCGTCACCTTTCGCACCAAGGCACAGAACAGCCAGGGTGTGACCTACAGCGCGGAGAAGACGGGCACGGCGTTGTAACCCTTGCAAACATGGGGCGAAAATTGCCCCCCGGCTGGCGTGCAGTCCCCTCTCCCCCATCGGGGGAGAAGATAATGGTTGTGACGCGTTTGTAACGAAAGCGACCTTTGTCTGTCACGAGGCGGTTGCACCTTGCGCCCCGTTGCAAATGCAATCATTCATAACAAACACGATGAAACACACCACCAAGACAGCCCTGGCTGCCACGACCGCTGCGCTCGCGGCGTTCATCTGCCAGCCCTCCGCCCAAGCCCAATCCGCCGACACCCTGATCGACAAGCTTGTCGAGAAGGGCGTCCTGACTACCAAGGAAGCCCAGAGCCTCCGCGACGAGGCCGACAAGGATTTCACCCGCGCCTACTCCGCCAAGAGCGGCCTGCCCGAATGGGTCACGGCGCTCCGCGTCAGCGGCGATGTGCGCCTCCGCTACGACGGCATCTACATGGATCCCGACAGTGGCGGCGCGACCTCGGTGGACCGCAATCGCATCCGGCACCGCACGCGCCTCGGTGTCACGGCGACGCTGCAGGATGACTTCGAGGTGGGCATCCGCCTGACCTCGGGCGAGAA
>SIBB01000136.1 GCA_009695395.1 Pedosphaera sp.
GGTTGCCGGTCGGGGACCTGCCAAAGTTGAGCGAGAGCCGCAGCACGGTGTGGCGCGGGTTCGCCAGCACGATCTGTTCGGCGGCGATCTTCGTCTCGGCATAGACGTTCAACGGATTCGGTGCGTCGGTCTCGGTGTAGTTGCCGAGCTGACCGTCGAAGACGAGGTCGGAGGAACAAAAGAAAAGAGGCAGGTCTGCCGCCAGTTCCGCGATGCAGCGCGTGACCTCGATGTTCACCTTGCGCGCCAGCTCAGGATCGCGCTGGCAGACGGGCGGGTGCGCGATGGCTGCGCAGTGGAGAATCGCGGCGGGTTGGTCAGCCCGGAAACGTGCGCGCACCGCAGAGAAGTCGGTCAGGTCGAGTTCCGCTCGCCGCAGCCCGACGACCTGCCAGCCGGGTGCGAACTGCGGCGCGGTCTTGAGGAGATAGCTTCCAAGCAAACCGCCGGCTCCGGTGATCCAAACGCGGGAAGTGGTCATGGTCATTAGCCTGTCGCTCGCTGGAGCGGTGATTCTAGAGCCGCCGTTTCCCGGCCGCTACAGCGCTTCGCGCTCAGTCGGAGAGCCGCTTCGTCAGATCACCGTAGGCATCAATCCGCCGGTCGCGCAGGAAAGGCCAGTGCGTCCGCGTCACGTCCACTTTCGCGAGGTCAATCGAGACAAGCAGGTTTTCCTCCTTGTTCACGCTCGCCTTCGCAAGGATTTGGCCGCTGGTGCCAGCGACGAAGCTTTGGCCCCAGAACTCCAAACCGTCACCGCCGATCGGCGTCTCCAAGCCGATCCGGTTCGCGACCGCGACGTAGCAGCCGTTCGCGACGGCGTGGCTGCGCTGGATGGTTTCCCACGCGCCGTGCTGGTTCACGCCGTATTCCGCCTTCTCGCCCGGGTGCCAGCCGATGGCAGTGGGATAGAAAAGGATTTCCGCGCCCTGCATCGCGGTGAGGCGGGCGGCCTCGGGATACCACTGGTCCCAGCAAATCAGGACGCCGATCTTCGCGTAGCGCGTCTGCCACGCCTTGAAGCCGAGGTCGCCGGGCGTGAAGTAAAATTTCTCGTAGAAGAGCGGGTCATCCGGGATGTGCATCTTCCGGTAGATGCCCAGCATGGAGCCGTCGGCGTCAATGATGGCAGCCGTGTTGTGGTAGAGGCCGGAGGCGCGCTTCTCAAAGAGTGACGCGACGATGACGACCTTGTGCTTCCGCGCCAGCTTGCAGAAGGCGTCGGTGCTCGGGCCAGGGATAGACTCGGCGAGCTTGAAGTTTGCGTGGTCCTCGCTCTGGCAAAAATACTGCGAGCGGAAGAGCTCCTGCGTGCTGATGATTTGCGCGCCCGCCTTCGCGCAGCGCTCCACCTGGGCGAGGGTCTTGCGGAGGTTCTCGGCGGGACTCGTGGAACAACTGGTTTGAACCAGACCGAGCGTGACAGTCGTATCGGAGCGCGAACGCTTCATGGCCGGCTATATCTTCGCAGCCTGCACGGCCTCGTCTATGCGGACCATGTTCCCCTTGGGGTTCTGAATCTGCTTGGTGTCCACCTGCCCAAAGATCTGCCGAATGAATCGACCCATTGTCTCGTTCGTGGGCCCGTAGCCAGCGTCGTAGATGTAGTGCTCCAAGTCCTGGAGCAACTCATCGGCATTCGGGTAGCGCTTGCTCAAGTCCCGCTCCAGACACTTGTGGATGACCTTGTTCAGCGGCTCGTCAATGCGCGGGTCCAGCGTCCGGAAATCGGGGATCGCCATGTTCTGCACCCGCTCGCACGACTCGCTCGTGCTCGAGCCCTTGAAGATGTTATGCCCGAGGAGCAACTGGGCGAGAACGATCCCGACCGAGAAGATGTCCGAGCGCTTATCGGTGATCTGGAAGTTCGACTGCTCGGGACTCATGTAGTCCACCTTGCCGGCGATGACCTCGCCCTCCTGATCCTGCAAAAATCCGCTCGCCTTCGCGATGCCGAAGTCGGTGACCTTCACGTCGCCCTCGAACGAGATCATCACGTTCTTCAGGTTGATGTCGCGATGGACGATGCCCAACGTCTTGCCGTCTTTGTCTGCCTTCGCATGGGCGTAGGCGAGGCCGCGCGCGATCCGGCTGGCGATGAACACCGCGAGATCCTTGGGCAGCTGCCGATTTTGCTCGCCGCACTTCACGATGAACTGCTCGACGTTCGCTCCGCGAATCATCTCCATCGCGATGAAGAACGTCCCGTCCGTCTCGCCCAGGTGGTAGGTCTGGACGATGTTGGTGTGGATGAGGTCGGCTACGAGCTTGGCTTCGCCGATGAAATTCTCGATGAAGAGCTTCTGGTTCGCGTAGCTCTGGCGGATGACCTTGATGGCCACGCGCTTGATGAAGCCGCTCGCGCCATGCTGTTCCGCCTCGTAAACCACGCCCATGCCACCCTCAAAAATCTTGTTAACGATCTTGTAGCGAACCGGACATTGGATGCTGAACAGCCCTAGCACGCCCAAACGACACTGAAAAACGGACTGCCAGTCAAGCACCGACCCGCTTGCAGCGGTGATTTTCCGCTACAGAAAATCCTTAGCATCAGCATCTATCACCGCCCTCACTCCATTGAAACCTTGCTGCCGAGCTTCAGCAGGTCCATGCCGATCTTGTCCACGTCGAACTTGCCCGCCATCGCGTCGCCGTAATTCGCGAGGACGAGGACGCCGATGCGCTGCGCGCGGTTGAAGCCGATGAAACTCACGTAGCCTCCCGTGCCGCCGTTGTGCCAGTAGATTTCCAACCCACCCTGCAACGTCACCTCACGCTGCCAGCCAAGCGGCAGGTCCCCTGCCTCACCCGTTTTTTGAAGCTGGCGAGCACGACTCAGCGAGCGGCCCACGGGCGTCTCTGCGGCCCCGAGATTCGCCTCGATGAACGCCAGCATATCGTCGGCACTCGAGCGAAAGGCACCCGTCGGCGCGAAGACATCGAAGTCCCAGCCGGACACCTCCTCGCCCTTGGGCGAATGGCCGCGCGTGAGCCGGGCGCGCTGCTCGTCACTCAGCCGAATCGCCGTGTTCGCCATGCCCAGCGGCTCCAACAGCGTGCCCCTCACCAAGTCCTCGTAGGGCTGCTCCGCCTTGAGCGTGAGGACATGGCCGAGCAGGGCGAAGCCGACGTTCGAGTAATCCATCAGCCGGCCCGGCGGGTTGTTCGGCTTCGCGCTGGCGAGGAACTCGTAAAGCTCCTCGGCGCGATACTTGGCGTATGGATTCGCGAGATTGGCCTCGGAGGTGTCCAAGTTCCCTGGCAGGCGCGGCAGCCCGGACGTGTGCGTGGCGAGGTGCAGCAGCGTGACCGGCCCCAGCCCCTGCGCGAGCGCGACCTTCTCCGGCAGCGACGCGCGCAACGAGTTCGTGAGATTCACCTTCCCGTCCAGTTCGAGCCGCGCCAGGGCGATGGCTGTGAAAACCTTCGTGAGGGAGCCGATTTCAAACAAGGTCTGCGCATCCGGCGGGGCGGCGTTCGTCGAGCTCACCCGGCCGAACCCCAGCACGGCGCGCTTCCCCCGCTGCGTGACGCCGACGACGAGTGCGGCGCCCTTGCGATCCGCGACGTAGCCCGCGCCCATCTTCGTCGCGCGCTGCTTGAGGTCGTGCGTGTCGGTGAGCTTGTCCCACTTGCGCTTCTCATGGACGACGTAGGTGATGATGCCGCCGAACAGCAGCGCCAGCAGGAGCAGGACACCGCCGCCAATTTTAAGGGCAAGCCAGAAGAATTTACGCGCCGGGTCATCTTGCATCAGGCGCGATGCAACCCCGGGCGCGCCTGCGGCTCAAGGGAAATACCGCACCGGCGACACGGTGCAGTATGCGAACAGGGTCCTGATGTTCGGGCGGTGAGGTGTGCCGGCGGCTAGCAGGCGACGAGCAAAGATTTCCGAGAAAGACCTTGACCCTGCGAAACCTTTTCGCCGTCATTAATCTCTTCTAATCTCTTCATGCCCCCGGAAAAAAAACAGCACACTCCCTCACTCCCGCCGGGAGCCCTCTTCCCCGGTAGGGCGCACTGCGCGCGGCCTCGTCCCTCCATTCAGACTTTCGAAGACGCGCACAGCGCGTCTCTACCATAATTATGTGGCACTACACCGACGGCACCAACACCCACGGTCCAATCGACGAAGCAGCCCTTCGGGGAATGCTTCTCCATGGCACCGTCAACCGCAACACGCTCATCTGGCGTGAGGGCATGAGCGAGTGGAAGTCCTACGGCAGCATCTTTGTCGAGAGCCAACCCCAAGCCAGCAGCCGTGGCAACGGCGGCACGGGCGGCAACGATCGCGCCTACGCACTCGACCGGGTGAAAGGCCCGGCGATTTTCATGATTGTCAACGCCGCGCTCACCATCGTGGGTTCGTTGGTGCAACTCTTGATCAATCTCGGAGTCTTCTCAATCGGTGCACTGGGTGATCTTAGTAAGAACGACCAAGCGCAGATGGTTCTCCAGGGTGCGGGCGGGGTCATCGGTGCCGTTGTCTCTGTGATCTTCGCCATCGTCGTCCTCGTGGGTGCTCTCAAGATGAAAGGGCTCACGAGCTATGGATTCGCCATGACCGCAGCCATCATGGGCATCCTCTGCACCAACGTGTGCTGCTGCCCCGTGGGTTTGGGGGCGGGCATTTGGGCGCTGGTCGTCCTCAACGATCCCAAGGTGAAAGCTGCTTTCTGAGTCGCGTCCATGACTGAGTCATTCTCCAGAACCGCCGCCCTTTCCGGACCACCACCCATTCCCCGCAGCCACCGGGTGGCCACGGGGTGGGCTGTGGGGTTGCTCGTGGTGATAGCCTTGGTCACGCTGTTTCTCTGCGAGCCGCACGGCCAGCCCTTCTATCCGCAATGCGGACTCTATGTAGCGACCGGCCTAGCCTGCCCCGGCTGCGGGGGGCTGCGGGCCGCACATCAGCTCTTGCATGGGAATGTATCGGCAGCTTTTGCACTCAATCCCCTTTTCATGGTGCTGATTCCAGCAGTCGGCTGGCTGCTCGTGAATCAAGCGGGGCGGAAAGTCTTCGGCCGCCCTTGGTCCCCGCCCTTCCAGCACCGGGCTTGGATCTGGGTGCTGGTGACGCTCCTAGTGGCTTTCTCCGTGACCCGCAACCTGCCGGTGCTGAAGCATCTCACCGGGACCAAGAATGACCGCGCTTTCCCAAACTGAAGTTTAACATCAACAACAAACATACTCCTACCATGTATTGCAATCATTGCGGTTCCCAAATCGCCGACCAAGCTGCCATCTGTGTCAAATGCGGGGTGGCCACCGGCCGCGGGGCCATTGGCGGTGACGCGACCAAGTCCACCAGCCGCATTCTCTACGTGCTGTTGGGGATATTTCTCGGCTACTTCGGCGTCCACAACTTCGTGGCGGGCTACACAAAAAACGCGATTATTCAGTTGGTCATCACCATCTGCACCTGCGGCATCGGTGCCTTGGGAGTGTTTATCTGGAACGTCGTGGAGATATGCACCGTCACGAAGGACGCCAACGGCATTCCCTTCTCCTGAGCAACGAGTCTGAAACAACCTGGAATTCCGAACTAAAACACTATGGAAATCCACATCAGCAGAGGCGGGCAGCAATACGGCCGTTACACGCTAGCGGAAGTGAACGCGCAACTGGCCGGCGGGGACCTGAGCCCGAATGATCTGGCGTGGCACGAAGGCGCGCCCGGCTGGATCATGCTAAGCGCCGTGGACGGGGTGGTCGCGCCTGCACCCCGCACCTCCCGTAGTATGCCGCCCCCGCAGTCCGCTTCGGTCTCGCCCGTGGGTGCCCCCTCCGGAGGTGTTGCCACCGTCATCCCTTACAAAAACTTGCCGGCCCTGATCGGCTACTACTGCGGGGTCTTTGGAATTGTCCTCCCCTGCCTTGCACCTGTTGCGTTGGTGCTGGGGGTCATCGGATTGCTCAAGGCCTCGCGTAATGACCAATCGAAGGGCTCCGTGCATGCTTGGGTGGCGATCGTTCTGGGCTTGCTGGCGACGGTCGGTTGGATTGCTTTCCTTGCCATATTCGGGCGCCGGCTTTTCTAATTTTCTTTTCGGAGCCGCTCCGCCGCCAAAGATCATCACCATAATCAGGCAACAATTTCGCGGATCAGCTCACCGCCCACCGGGCCGACACACGCGCCGCCGAGGATTTCTCCCGAGCGCGGGCACGCGAGCATTTTAACGAAGGTCCGCCACAGCCGCAGCTGTGAACTGGCTGACTCCAGCTCCCGGACTTGGTTGGATACCTATTCAGGGCTCATAATCAAGGAGCTCGCGTTGGATTTAGAGTTGGCTAGCTTTCCGATTTACGCCCCATTTCAGGAGTATCAAACTCTGTGTCCAAAAATTCCGCGTCTCGCGACAACCTGGGCGTGGTCCTCCGGCGTGTTCAAATTCTGCAACTGGTCACGGCCCGCGCCACGGAGCTTGAGCCGACTCGCGCGCAGACTCCTCGCGAGTGACTGCAGTGAGAAAGCCCGTGCAGCAAGGGCGCCCTCCACCACTGGGAACGCAGCATCCCGGTCCAGTGCGAAGGGAAAGCCCGCTCCTTCGGCCGTCTCCACAAACACTCCCCTGCCCTTCCGCTGCGCCACGGCGCGGATCAGTTCCGGCGTCACGAACGGCATGTCGCATGAGAGAAATACAAGCCGCTCCGCCGGGCTGCGGCGCAACGCAGTCCACACTCCCCCCAGCGGCCCGCAGCGCGGCACGAGGTCGCGCCGGATGACGCGCACCGGCCAGCCTGTCGCGCGGGCCGCCGCGCGCACCCACGCCAGCAACGTGCGCCCGCGCAGCCGCAGCCGCGCCTTGTCTCGCCCCATGCGCGCGCTCAACCCGCCCGCGAGAATGAACACCTCCACGGGCTGCAACTGACCGCCGACCGCTGACCGCTGACCGCTCTTTCGCATCGCCTTCATTGTGGAGCCGATTTGCTGTCGGAGCAGCAATCCGCGCAATCTCTTTTCCAGAAATTGGGAACCAGACGACTACTTATCTCGATCTGCCCACGGGTTTGCCGCGGCTCGAAACGCATGCCGCAGGATGACTGACTGCTGAACGCTTTCCTCCAGCCAACGAACCACCGCAGGCTGCCCAAGTCTTGAAGCTGTCCTGCGCTCGAACTAGCCGAACAATCCCATGACGGGTTTGCCCGATGAGAATGGCGGACGAATGATGCCAGTGTTCTTGCCGAGGTCACTCAGAGGCACGCCCAACGCGTGGAGGATGGTGGCGTGGAGGTCTTGGGGCGTCACCGGATTGCTCTTCGGAGCAGCGCCGGTTTTGTCCGACTCGCCATAGACGGCCCCGCCACGAATGCCGCAGCCGGCCACAATCGCGGAGAAGCATTGCGGCCAGTGCTGCCGACCGGGCGGCCCCTCCGTCAGGATGACCGGCGTGCGCCCGAACTCGCCCACGGCGACCACCATCGTGTCCTCCAGCATCCCGCGCTCTTTAAGATCGGTCAGGAGGGCGGAGAGAGATTCATCCAGACGTGGCAGGCAAAAGTTCATGCCGTAGGAGCCGTTGCTGAAGGCGTTGCCCATGCCCATGTTGCCGCCGTGCATGTCCCAACTGGAGGCGGGCGGTCCGCCCCCGGTCTCGCCGGGCGCCGGGCCGACCCAGCCGTTCACGGTCACGAAGCGCACGCCGGCCTCCACCATCCGCCGGGCGAGCAACAGGTTCTGACCGAGCGGGTGCATGCCGTAGCGTTCGCGGACGGCCAACGGCTCTTGCTTCAAATCGAAAGCCGCGCGCCCTTCCGGCCGGGTCATCGCGTCGTAGGCCAACTCGCGCAGTTCATGCCAGTCCTTGGCCTGCGGTTCTTCTGCGAGGCGGTTCGACTCCAGGGTGTCGAGCAGCTTGCGCCGTTCCTGCATCCGGGCGGGATCACCGGAATCATAAATCTCGGGCAGCTTGAACTTCGGCATCGCCGGGTGGTTGTCGGCGGAGCCAATGAACACTGGCGCATAACTCGAACCCAGATAACCGCCGGAACCCAGGTTCGGAGCGCAGAAGACTGGCGCTCCCACGCACTTGATGAGCCACGCGTTGGTGATCAGGTTGCGCTCATTGGAAAGATGCTTGGCCACCACGGATCCAATGTAGGGCAGGTCGTCGGGGACACCTTCGCGGACCCGCTCGACCACCTGCCCGCACAGCAGGTTGTGCATGGCGTCGAAGTGGTTGTTGATCGGGCGCGGATGCGTCATCGAGCGGATGAGGCAGAACTGATCGGTCACCTGGGAGAGTTTGGGATGCAGTTCGCTCAACTGCATGCCCGGCACCTTGGAGCGGATGGGTTTGTAAGGCCCGCGAATCTCGGACGGCGCGTCCGGCTTCAAATCCCACGTATCAATATGGCTCGGGCCGCCGCACAGCAGCACGAAGATGCAGCACTTCTTCGAGGCCACGGCCTTGCCAGACTTGTCGAACT
>SIBB01000137.1 GCA_009695395.1 Pedosphaera sp.
GTGGGCGTCCGCGCTCCTGACGTTCTTTGGCCACTCGGGCTTGCCGTGCTCACCGGTTTGCTCGCTGCGTTGCTGCCGCCGGCGAAACTCCTCGCTCCGCAAATCCAATCGCTCGTCATCTTCGGGCTGCCGCTGCTGCTGTGCTTCCTGCTCGTGGATTCGGCGCGCCGGTTTGCGCTCGGGTTGGGCGCGTTGTTTCTCGGTGGCGCGTTCTTCACCGGCGGCTTCGGCAAGACGCTCCATGTGGAGCGCAACTTCTTCGGTGTGACGCGCGTGACGTTGTCGCCCAATGGCGACGCGCGGCAAATTGTCCACGGCAGGACAATTCATGGGCGGCAGTTCCTCGACCCGGCGCGCGCGGCGGAGCCGCTGACGTTTTATCATCGCGAGGGACCACTCGGGGAGGTGTTTGCGGTGTTCGGCAGTGGTGGAACTGCTGTTGCCGCCAGCCCCTCACCCCGGCCCTCTGCCCCGGTGGGGGAGAGGGAGAAGACGTTGTCGTCCCGGAGCGTCGGCGTCATTGGCTTGGGCGCGGGCTCGATGGCGGCTTATGCACAGGCGGGCGAGCGGTGGACTTTCTACGATATTGATCCGTCGGTGCTGCGCATCGCACAGGACACGAATTACTTCACCTACCTCGCGCGCTCGGCGGCAGCGGAGACACGGCTCGTGGAGGGGGATGCGCGGCTGCGGCTGCGCGAGGCGGTGGACGGCGGCTACGATCTGCTGGTGCTGGACGCGTTCAGCTCGGATGCGATCCCGGTGCATCTCATCACGCGCGAGGCGGTGGAGCTTTACCTGCGCAAGCTCGCGCCGGGCGGGATGCTCGCGTTCCACATCTCGAATCGTTACCTCGATCTCGAATCGGTGCTGGCGAACCTCGCCGAGGACCTCCGACTCGTCGCGCTGGGCTGCGATGACATGTCGCTGATGGAGTCGGAGTTTGCAGCCGGGCGCGAGCAATCACACTGGGTGGTGATGGCGCGCACAGCGGAGGGGCTCGCGGGGTTTCAACGCCGCACCCGCTGGTCGCCGTTGGAGGAAAATCCTCGTGTGGGCGTGTGGACGGACGACTTCTCCAGCCCGCTACGGGTGATTCAACGGTGAGCTGGAGTGCCGGCTCCGGCGCTCCACTGCTATTCCTGAATCCGCGAGATGCGCCCGCCGAGTTGCTTGAGCTTGGCGTCAATCTTCTCGTAGCCGCGGTCGAGGTGGTAGATGCGGTTGACCTGAGTGGTGCCCTTTGCGGAGAGACCGGCGAGCACGAGCGCGGCGCTGGCGCGGAGGTCGCTGGCCATGATCGGCGCGCCGCTGAGGCGTTTGCCGCCTTTCACAATCGCGCTCGGCCCCTCGATGGAAATGTCCGCCCCGAGCCGGCCCAGTTCGGCGACGTGGCCGAAGCGGCTCTCGAAAATGCGCTCGGTAATGATGCTGATGCCGGGGGTAAGGCACATCAGCGCCATCATCTGCGCCTGCACGTCGGTGGGGAACCCTGCGTAAGGGAGCGTGGTCACGTCCACGGGCTGGAGCGCTGCGCCGCGTTTGACAACGAGCGCTGCGCCACGGCGCTCCACCTTCACGCCGGCTTCGCGGAGTTTGTCGATCACGGCGGTGAGGTGGCCGGGCTTTGCGCCGTGGATGGTGATTTCTCCGTTCGTCATCGCGGCGGCGATGGCGAATGTCGCGGCTTCGATGCGGTCAGGAATGACTTCGTGCTCCGCGCCGTGGAGCTCCTTCACGCCAGTGATGGTGATGGTGGGGCTGCCCGCGCCTTGAATCTTCGCGCCCATCGCGTTGAGGAACGCGGCGAGGTCGGTGACTTCCGGCTCGCACGCGGCGCTCTCGATGATCGTGACGCCCTCGGCGAGCACGGCGGCGCTCATGATGTTCGCGGTGCCGAGCACGGTGGGCCCGGCGCGGCCGCCGAGGAAGATCTCGGTGCCGACGAGGCGCGGGGCTTTGGCGCGGACGTAGCCTTCCTCGATTTCAATTTTCGCACCGAGCGCACGGAGCCCCTTCAAGTGCAGGTCGATGGGCCGCGTGCCGATGATGCAGCCGCCGGGTTGCGAGACGTCGGCCTTGCGCAAGCGGCCCAGCAGCGGGCCGAGGATGCAGATGGAGCCGCGCATCTTGCGGATGAGGTCGTAGTCGCCGTGGCCCTTGATGCGGTGGGCCTGCACGGTGAGCGTGCCGCCGTCGAACTTCACGGTGCAGCCGAGCGATTCGAGGATGCGGCCCATGAACTTCACGTCGCTCAAGTCGGGCACGTTGCGCAGGACGCACGGCTCGGCGGTGAGCAGTGTGGCGGCCATGATGGGGAGCACGGCGTTCTTAGCGCCGCTGATCTGCACGTCCCCGTGGAGGGGGACGCCGCCTTTGATGAGGAGACTGTCCATGATGAGGAAACTGTGTTGCTGCCAATGACGCGGGTTTTTTCCACGCCGAAAAATGCTGCGCTGATGACGCCAGCGGAGAGGGACGGGGGCAAACTAATTCTCGGTAAACCGCGCGCGGACGTTCAGAGCGCGTGCGACTCGATGCGCTTGCGAAACTCCCGGCACGCGACGGCGATGTCCGGGGCGTTGAGGATGGCGGAGACGACGCAGATGCGGCGGGCGCCGGCGGCGAGGACGGAGTCGAGGGTTTCCAAGTTGATGCCGCCGATGGCGAACCACGGGAGGGTCACGTTCGCGGCGGCCCAGCGGACGTAGTCGAGCGTGGCGGCGGGGCGACCGGGCTTGGTGCCGGTGGGGAAGACGGGGCCAATGGCGAGGTAGTCGGGGGCGGCGCGGAGGGCGCGGAGGGCTTGGTCGGGGGCGTGGGTGCTGAGGCCGAGCTTCATTTGCGGCGGGCAGCCGGTGACTTGGGCGGCGGTGCGGTAGCCGGCGTCGAAGAAGTCCTCCTGACCGAGGTGGCAGATGGGCGCGCCGAGTTGGAGGGCGAGTTGGGGATGGTCGTTGAGGACGAAGCCGACACCGGCGCGCGCGCAGACGGGGAGGACGGCCTCGGCGAGGCGGCGCACTTCATCGAGCGGGGCGTTCTTCGCGCGGAGTTGAATGAGGTCAGAGCCGCCGACACAGAGCTGCCGGGCGATTTCCGCGGGGTCGCGGCCGTGCAGGTAGGCCGTATCCACGAAGGTGTAGAGGCGGTTGAAGGAGATGGGTTTCACTCAGTCGGACGTGTTGACACTGCAAACACAAATAGGCCACACAGCGCTCAAGGCCTGCGCCGGTGACGAACCGAGCCTACGCTTTCTCTTCAATCAACTCCCGACGGCCGCCGCTAAGGAGTTGCTCGACGAAGTTCGTGGAATAGACGCCGCGCCGGAAGTTGGGATCCTGGAGGATGGCTTGCTGGAAGGGGATCGTGGTCTTGATGCCGGTGATCATGTATTCGCTCAAGGCGCGGCTCATGCGCTCTATCGCGTCGCGGCGGTCTTTGCCCCAGACGATGAGCTTGGCGATCATCGAGTCGTAGTGGGGCGGGATGGTGTAGCCGGCGTAGGCGTGGCTATCAATGCGCACGCCGGGGCCGCCGGGCGCGTAATACATGTCAATACGGCCGGGCGAGGGGCGGAAGTCGGCGAAGGGGTCCTCAGCGTTGATGCGGCACTCGATGGAGTGGCCGCGCGCGACGATGTCGCTCTGGCTGATGCGGAGCTGCTCGCCGGCGGCGATGAGGATCATCTGCTTGACGAGGTCAATGCCGGTGACTTCCTCGGTGACGGGGTGCTCGACCTGGATGCGCTTGTTCACCTCGAGGAAGTAAAAGTTGGCCTTGTCGTCCACGATGAACTCGACGGTGCCGGCGCTGGTGTAGTTGGCGGCCTCGGCGATCTTGAGGGCGGCCTTGCCCATTTTCTTTCGGAGGTCGCGGAACTCTTTGCGCTCGAAGAGGGGGGAGGGGGATTCCTCGATGAGCTTCTGGTTGCGGCGCTGGATGGAGCAGTCGCGCTCGCCGAGGTGGATGAGGTTGCCCCGGTTGTCGCCGAGGATCTGGAACTCGATGTGGTGGGGGTTCTCGATGAACTTCTCGATGTAAACGCCGGCGTTGCCGAAGGCTTTCTCGGCCTCGGAACGGCAGGTGTGGAAGCCCTTGATCATCGAGATGTCGTTGTGCGCGACGCGCATCCCTCGTCCGCCGCCGCCGGCGATGGCTTTGATCATGACGGGGTAGCCGATGCGCTTGGCGGTGGCGAGGGCTTCCTGCTCGTTCTCGATGGTGCCCTCGGAGCCGGGCGGGGTGGCGACGCCGGCTTTCTTGGCGAGTGCGCGGGAGACTTGCTTGTCCTCCAGCGCGTTCATCGCACGGGAGCTGGGGCCGATGAAGCGGATGTTGCAGCTCTCGCAGACGTCGGCGAAGTGGGCGTTCTCGGAGAGGAAGCCGTAACCGGGGTGGATGGCGTCCACGTCGGCGATCTCGGCGGCGCTGATGAGGCGGTCAATGCGGAGGTAGCTCTCCTTGCTGGGGCCTTTGCCGATGCAGATGGCTTCGTCGGCCATCTGGACGTGCATGGAGTTGGCGTCGGACTCGGAATAGACGGCGACGGTGCGGATGTTAAGTTCCTTGCACGCGCGGATGATGCGGACGGCGATTTCGCCGCGGTTGGCGATGAGGACTTTCTCGAACATGGTCAGTAATCAGTGTTCAACAGGTCAGCGGCTCGGGAGAAACTGGCCACTTAACACTTCGGTTGAGCCTTAAAGGGGGCGAATCTTGAACAACGCTTGGCCGAACTCCACCGGCTTTGAGTTCTCGGCGACGATAGCGGTGATGATGCCGCGAGTCTCGGCCTTGATTTCGTTCATTACCTTCATCGCCTCGATGATGCAGACGACAGTGTCGGGGCCGACTTCCGTGCCCACTTCCACGTAGGCTGCGGCTTCGGGGGAGGGGGAGCGGTAGAGAGTGCCAATCATCGGGGACTTAATCTCGGCGTCGGCGGAGGCAGCACTAGCGGCAGGGAGTGCGGCGACTGGGGCGGGCGCGGCGTATTGTTGGAGGACCGGGACGTCCTCGTAGGCGACGGGCCCGGCGATGTTCCCCCGCTTGAGGCGGATTTTGAAATCCTGCTTCTCGAGTTCAAACTCCGCGATGGAGTTCTTCTTCATCAGGTCGATGATGGCTTTAATGTCTTTCAGGTCCACAGAGTCCTCCTAGTTGAGAGCTTTGAGTCGTAACGAGAGCCGTGGCTCACGCTGGTGAAGGGCAGTTGGTTCAGGCTGGGCTGGACGTTCAACATTTCAGTGGAGGCGGACAGTAGGGAGCGAGGCAGGGAGCGTCAAGCGGACATTCAGCGGGAAATCTGGAGACGCATCGCCTCAAAAATTGGCGCACTTCTTGCGACTGGGAGCTTCTCAGGAGGACTTTAACTGTAAAGCTGCCTTGAAAGCGAGGTAGTAGGACTGTTCTCCGAACCCTGCGATCTGCCCCCGACACACGGCGGCGATCATTGACTGGTGTCGGAACTCCTCCCGCGCATGGATATTGGAGAGGTGAATCTCAATGGTCGGCACCGCCACCGCAGAGATGGCGTCTCGGAGCGCGACACTCGTGTGGGTGTATGCCGCAGCGTTAATCACGATAACGGCGAACTTTCCATGTGCCTGTTGGATCCAAGTGACCAATTCGCCCTCGTGATTTGACTGGCGGAAGTCCATGGTCACACCCGCTTCGGCCGCCAACTCACGCAGCTTCGCCTCGATGTCCGCGAGCGTCGTCTGACCGTAGATTTCCGGCTGGCGCTGGCCGAGCAGGTTTAGGTTCGGACCATTCAGGAACAGGATGTTCATGGGCGAGGAGATTAAGTTTGCGGGCGAGTGGTGTCGAATCCATTTCGCGCCACCGCCCACAGCCAGCCGAACAGGAAGAACGCTGTCCACCCCAGTGCCGGGATGTAGAGACCGAACTCGACGAAGCTTTGCAATGCCCAGCCGAGCAACCCGAGCCAGACGGAAAAGAGGGTCCAGTCACCGCGCGTTATCGGGTAAAGTCCGGCGAGCGAGGCCCATATGAATCCGCCGAAGGCGAGCAACCCGATCGCGCCGGAGTCGGAGGCTTGTTGCAGGTAGTCATTGTGAACGAGCCGGGTCATCTCCGCGTCGGGGCGTTTGGCCTGCCGATAGACGGCGTAGAAAGATCCCGGGCCGCTGCCCAGGAGCGGGCGGTCCAGAGCGGTCCGCCCAGCGACTGCCCAGTAGTCGAAACGGGCATTCGCACTCCGCGCGCCGTCGGCGAAGTAGGCCTGATATTTCCATGCGAATCCGGCCAACCCGCCTGCTGTCACCACAAGCACCAGCCCGGTCTTGAGCGCTTTGGGCAAGGGCAGATTCAGTAGCGCCACGCCACAAACCGTGAGCGCGATGAGCCAGCCTGCCTTTGACCCCGACCAATACAGGCAGGCCAAGCCCATGTAAGCCACCAACCCCACGAGCACGCCGCGCGTCACGTTTTGCAACCCCCCGCTCGCGCTCCAGACCGTGAGCAAGGCACCCGGCAGCAACAGCAGCACGACTCCTGCGAGGGCATTGGGCTGGACGAGCGTCCCCATGATGCGGTCCTTGGCCAGCTTGGGCAGCAGGTTGGGGTTGATGGTGAGGATGCCGTCGGGCCGGCGCACGAGGAGTCGGCTTGCTTCCAGCCGGGCCAATTCCTCCGGTGGAACGTCTTTCCAGGCGGTCTTTTCGTTCTCGTAGAAAAACTCCCGGCTCGCCGCTAAGCCGCCGTATTGCTGCCGGAATCCGGAGCCCAGCACCAAAAGCAATCCCACGAGCAAACCCAGCCAGACCCGTCGCGCCCCGGCGGAACGCCCCGCGCTCAGGCCCACCGCGAAACAAACCACTGTCGCGACAAACTGCGGCAGCACCACCTTGGTCAACGAGGCATCCACCGTCGTCGTCGCCGCGACGAACTGCCACGCGAGCCAGACCCCCGGGAACACCAGCGCCCAGACTGGCACGCCAACCCCCCGCCGCCATTGCAGCGCGCCGACCACTGTGACCACCGCCAGCACGCAGTAACCCCAAGCTGCTGGCCATGTCTCGAAGATGATTTCCTCCCAGCCCTCCGGCACCCCGGCGATATGGTCGAGGATGACGGGATTGCCGAGCTTGAGCAGGACGAAGGCGAGGAACAGGCCCGCCAGCACCGGCCACCAGCCAGCACGCGGCCCGCTGGCGGGAGCGGGTTTGGTGGGGGTAGGCGGCATTTCGGCGAACGCTAGCAATCACTCCCGTCGCAAGCCAGCCTCGCGAATGATGAGGTATGAAGTATGCATCCTTGCAGCGCCAGCCACGCTCACTTCCGCAGCTTCGCCATGAATCCCGGCTCCGTCCCCGCCAAGTCGTTCCTCCGCTGCTCCGCCAGTGCCGCGCCATACACCCGCACATCCCGGGCGAGCATTTCCACCCGCTGCCGCAGCGCGTCGCTCGCCACCGCGCCGTCGCGCACATCTTCCTTGTCCGTGAACGTCACGCCATACGGCAGCGCCCACGCGTAACACTGCCGCGCCACCGTGCGGATCTGGTCATGCACGGTCAGCCCCTTCTCGAACGAGCCGACCACGCTGGCGAAGAGTTTGCCCGCATATTCCTTCCAGAAATGGTCGAGGAAGTTCTTCAGCGCGCTGCTCATGCTCCCGTGGTAATCCGGGGTGACCAGCACCAGCGCGTCCGCCCGTTCCACGCGCGACTTGAGGGCGGCGAAGTCCGGCGCGCTCCACGAGCTCTCAGGGTTGAAGAGAGGCAGGGGTGTCAGCTCGTAGTCGAACACATCCACGGCGCAGCCCGCCCCCCGCAGTTGTTCCGCCACGTAGGCGCCGACCACGCAGGTGGAACCCTTCCGGCTGGTGGTGCCGATGACGACGAGGACTTGCAGTGCAGACATGCCGGTGATGTATCGGGAAAACGCGTCTAAGGCAACCGCCGGGTCCGAACCCGGCGCTCTGGCTCAAGCCAGCCCGCGCTTGGCCAGCTCGGCGAGGGTCCAGAGGTATTCGTCCACGAGCTGGTCCACCACGTTGCGCTTCTTCATCTCCGCCGGCATCACCTCCCAGGTGTAAGTCTCCATCTCCAAGTGCGAGCAAAGCCCCGGCGTCTCCCGCAGCACGTCCAGCACGCCCAGCACGTGGTCGGCGGTTGTGCCGAAGAGCGGCGTGGGCGGGCAGTGCAGCGGGATGTGGAAGTGGATGCGCCACTCGTCGGTCACGGCGGGCGGCAGGTGGTTGTGCAGCGCGAGGGCGACATCGAGGTCCTTGTGGCGCGTGATGCGGCCGTCCGTCGAGCGCGCGATGACCTGATGAAAATAGACTTCATCGGCGAAGGCGTGGAGCGCCTGCCGCACCTCGGCGGTGGGCTTGACCTTGAGCGCGTTGCTCAAGTGCA
>SIBB01000138.1 GCA_009695395.1 Pedosphaera sp.
GGAGGAAGCGGTGAGGGCGAACGCTATGAAACTCCCAACGGCAACTGTGTCTTCGCGCTGCATGTTCCGTGCTGCGTGTTCCGTGATTCGCTGGATGAGCGCCGGTGTCAGACACGGAACACGGAACACGAAGCACGCGGTGCCCCATCTCCTCATCACAATCCTCCTGCTTATGGCCGCGCCGTCATCCCGCTCACAACCCGCCCCGCGTCCCGACTTCGTCCTCGTCATCCACGGCGGCGCGGGTGTGGTTCTCAGCGATGACCTCACGCCCGAGAAGGAGAAAGCGGCTCGGGCCACGATGGATGCGGCCCTGCTGGCCGGGCATTCCGTGCTCGTGCGCGGCGGCAAGAGTCTCGACGCCGTGATTGCCGCCATCAGGATTCTGGAGGACTCCCCACTCTTCAATGCGGGCAAAGGCTCCGTCCTCACTTCCGAGGGCACCGTCGGCATGGACGCCTCCATCATGGACGGCGCGACTCGCAAGGCCGGCGCGTGCGCGGACGTGAAGCATGTGAAGAACCCCATCGACCTCGCGCGCCTCGTCATGGACAAGACGCCGCACGTCTTGCTCGCAGGCGAGGGCGCGGAGATGCTGGCGAAGGAACACGGCCTCGTGCTGATGCCGGCAGACTACTTCATCACAGACCACCGGAAGCTTCAGTTGCAGCGCATCCAGCAACTGGAGAAGAAGTTCAAGGCCGGGGAGAAAAAGGCGCAACTGAACAGCCTGGAAGGCATCGGCACCGTCGGCGCGGTGGCGTTGGACAAACACGGCAATCTCGCGGCGGGCACCTCGACGGGCGGCATGGTCAACAAGCGCTTCGGACGCATCGGAGATTCTCCAGTCATCGGCGCGGGCACTTACGCGCACAACCAGACGTGCGCGGTCTCCGGCACCGGGCACGGCGAGTTCTTCCTGCGTGGCGTGGTCGCCTACGACATCGCTGCGAAGATGGAGTATCAGGGCGTCGCGCTGACGAACGCGGCAGAGGAAGTCGTGATGCGCAAGCTCAAGGACGCCGGGGGGCGCGGCGGGGTCATCGCACTGGACACCAAGGGAAACGTGGCGATGCCGTTCAACTCCGAGGGCATGTATCGCGGCGTCATCCGCGCGGACGGCAAGCCGTGGACGGCGATTCGGAAGGAATGAAGCCGCTCTCCCGCCGTGTGCAGTTCGGCCTGTGGATGTTTAACGCGCTCCTACTTGTCGCAGCGGCTGCGCTCTGGCAGAAGCTTCAGTGGAAGAAAATCAGCGACTCACCCAGCGGCATCGTCTGGCATCGCAGCAACACGACCCACACAGACCGGAATCGCGACGGGCGGGTGGACGAGGAAGTCGTTCGCCTTCCGAACGGAGACGCGGCCGTTCGACGTGACTCGGACTTGGACGGGTGGTTTGACCTGCGCTACGTGGAGCGGGGAGGAATTGCGACGCGGCCGGAGCAGCTTCGCGAGGAAGCACCGAGGCACTGAGCCGATAGTCGCAATCTTCAGATTGCGAATCCATTCGCAGGCTAAAGCCTGCGACTACTCCTTCTCCTGCCCGTTGTTCCAGTAGCGCTGCATCTCGTCTGCCGTCGGCACCGTGAGCGGGCGCACGATGCGGAAGCCGAGAAACTGCGCGTCGGTGAGATACCAGATGCTCTTGGGCAACTGCGGGTCCTGCTGCTTCCACGACTTGTCCGAGCCGCGCCGGGCCGCGCTGCGGAGCTTGGCGAGGCCGTCGTCCCACGAGCCACCACGTGCGACCTGCGGATATGGCGAGGACTGCTTGAGCCACGGGTCCAGGAGCGCGGTCTTTACCTTGTCGTAGTTCGGTTCGTATTGGTCAATGCACCACTCGGCCACGTTGCCGTGCATGTCGTAGAGGCCCCACGGATTGGGCTGCTTGCGACCGACCTTCTGATACTTGAAATCGCTGTTCGCCTCGAACCACGCGTATTGCTTCGCGTCCGCCGGGTCGTCGCCCCACGAGTAAGCCGTCTTGGTGCCGGCGCGGGCGGCGTATTCCCACTCGGCCTCGGTGGGAAGGCGATAGAAGTGGCCCGTCTTCGCCGAGAGCCACTGGCAATACTTGTTCGCCGCGTGCTGCGTCATGCTGATGGCGGGATAGCCATCCTTGCCCATGCCGAAGGACATCTCGACGTAGGGTTTGGTCGGGCGCGCGACACCTTCGGAAATCTTCTCAATCGCGGCGTCGGTCTTGATGCGGTCCCGAAACTTCTTCTCCTCGTCGATATACATAAACAGCTCGAACTCGTTCCAAGTGATCTCGTGCGTGCCCATCCAGAACGGTGAAATCTTCACGGTGCGCTCCGGACCTTCGTTGGCGTCGCGGCCCTTCTCGCCCGTCGAGCTGCCCATCACGAACTGCCCCGCCGCAATCGGCACCAGCGCGTAGCTCACCTCGGTGCCCACGATGGCGTTCGTGTAAGCCTTCATCTCAGCGACGGACTTCTCCTTGTGCGTCGCGACGATGAACTTGTGAATGCCGGCGACGACTTCATTCTCATCCGCGCCGGCGGCTTCCTTCTTCTTCTGCGTGAGCAACAATCCGTCCGGCCAGACCGCACCCTGCTGAATCCACAGCTTCACGAACTCAATCTCCTCCTTCGTGAGGCGGTCCTTGGCCTTGGGCGGCATCACGCGCTCGTCGTCGAGGGGGTGCGTGGTGGAGGTGTAGATGGGACTCTTATCCGCCTGGAACGGCACAACGCCCGTGCCGCCGTCGCCGCCCTTGAAGGTCAGCTCGCGCGTGTCCATGCGCAGGCCTCCCTTGGCGTAGCCGTCACGATGACACGCCACGCAGTTGAACTCGAAGATGGGCTGGATGTCCTTCGCGAAGTTGATTTTCTTCGCGACACCGAGCTTCACGCCCGCCGGCCATTTCGCCCCTGCGTCAATCCAATCGCGGAGCTTCGCCTGCTGCTCCTTCGGCAACGGCCCTTCCTTCGGCGGCGGCATGTAAGCATCGTCGTCGGGCTTGAGCGTGGTGGTCGTGTAAAGCCGGCTGTCCTTCGACTTACCCGCCACGAGCGCCGTGCCGCTGTCACCGCCCTTGAGCGTGTCGGCCAAGGTGTGCAGGCGGAGGCCGCCCTTCTTCTGGTCCTCGCCGTGACACTTGGTGCAATGGACCTCCAAGATGGGCTGGATGTCCTTCACGAAGTCCATCTGGGCGGTGGCGTGTGAGGCGAGGGCGAGCGAGGCGACGAGCGTCAGTTTCAGCGTGATTTTTATCATCAATTCCCCAGAACGCTAGTGGCGGGTCAACAGATTGGAAAGTGAAAGTTCGCCTTGGCGTGCCTCTTCAACCCTTGACTCTTCCACACTCAATCCGTCTCCTCCGCGCTTCAACTTTGGGGGCCGGGCGGTGGACTACTTCTTCTTCGCCGGGGCGGGCGGAGGCGGAACTGAAAAGGTGTCCGTGCGGAAGGGCGATGCGGGCAGGCCGTCCTTGTTGAACAGGTTCACAATGGGAAAGTCCGCCCAGCCGTAGCGCACGGCGACGGGCTTCGGCACTGCCGCGGAACTGACGAGGACGGAGTTGTCCGGTTGAATCTGCGCGTCGGCCCAAACGAACTTCTTGTCTTCACCAGACACCGCGAAGCCAGTCAGTTTTCCGCCCCGCGCTTCGAGGCCCCCGCCGACAGAGTCGAATCGCACCAGAACTTTGGCGCCTTGCACGGCCATCTCTTTGAAGACCGGGCCGCTGGAAACGAGTGTTTCCCCATAAGCGACGGACCGGGCGGACAACGCCAACCGCGAGCCGACCCAGTCCTTCTTCGCGGGCGTCGGGTCGTTCTGTGCGCCGATGTCGGTGGTGACGACGAGCGCGTAGTTCGGCACGGCCTTCGCAGCGAGTGACTGCGCCTCGCGGAGACGCGCCCAGTCGGAGTCCTCCGGCGTGGCGGTGATCTGCTCCAACGTGCGGTTGCGGTTCTTGTCGAAGGGTGCGAGTTGGACGGTGAGAAACGGAAAGTCGCCCTGCCCCCACGCCTGCCGCCAGCCTTTGATCAGTTCGGGGAAGAGGAGCCGATACTGACCGGCGCGATCGGCGTTCGCTTCCCCCTGATACGAGACGACGCCGCGAATGCCATACAGCACGAGCGGCGCGACCATCCCGTTGAACAGCTCCGCACCCAGCCACGTGGGCATCACGGGGATCTTCGGCGGTGGGCTTCCCGGGCGCTTGTTCTGCACCGCGGACGCGTAGTCGGCGCGTATCCGGTCGAAGCGGTCCACGAAGTCGCGACGCAACTCAGGGTGATCGACCAGCGTCTTGCGACTGGCCCACGCCTCCGCCGGAGTGCCGCCTTGATAGATTCCAATCAGGCCAACAGGCACCCCGATGGCCTTCTGCAAGTCGCGCCCAAAGTAATAGCCCACAGCAGAGAAAGCTCCCGGCGAGCGGCACTCCTGCCAGGTGACCCGAACGTCACCGAGAGGCTCGCTGCCCTTCGCACGCGGGACGGTGCAGAAGCGGATGAGCGGGTGGATGGCGAGGGGAAGTTCCTGCTCGGCGTCGGAGGACTTGTTGAGCGGGAACTCCATGTTCGCCTGACCCGTGCAAATCCACACGTCGCCCACAAGGACGTTTTTGCGCTCCACGCGATTGTTCCCCGTCACCACAAGCGACGCGGGCGTGGCACTGGCCTTGAAAGGGCCGAGCTTCACCTGCCAGCGGCTCAACGGACTCGGCAACTGCCGGAACGCGGCTACGCTGACCTTCTGCCCTTGAAACTCCACAGTCACCATCTCGCCCTCGGCGGCCCAACCCCAGAAGGTCAACGGCAGGTCGCGTTGAAGGACCATGTTGTCGGAAAAAAACCCCGGCAGCCTCACCTCGGCGCTGGCTGAAGAAGCCGCCATGAGCGCAGCCAATAGCAGCCTTGCACCAAGCCCGGCGCTGCACGGGGAGCTAGGATTCATGGCTATGATTCAATCCTCGTTCGCCAAAAGGTCAACTTGTAAAACGGTGTCAGAGGCTGCGGTTCGCCCGCCAGAGCAGCCACGCGCCGATGCCTTGGAACAGGAAGTTCGGAACCCACACAATGAGGTGCGGATACATCTCCGGGCGCGTCTCCCACGACTGGCCGAGGATGATGAAGCTGTAATAGACCGCCGTGAGCAGCAGCGCCGCCGCGATGCCGAAGCTCGTCTCGCGGCGATGCCCACGCAGGCCCAGCGGAATGCCGATGAGGGTGAAGCTGAGGCAGGCGAATGAGAAGGAGACTTGGCGATTCAAGTTCACGAGCACGGGCGTGGCATCCACGCCGCGCTGTTCGAGTTCACGCCGCTCGGCCCAGAGTTGGAGGGCCGTCATCTCGCTGATCTTCCGTTGCCCGTGCGACGGTTGGGCGGCGGACAAATCCAGACGCACCGGCGGGGCCTCGTCGAAGAAGACCGGACTGAGATCACCCACGACATTGGTGCCCCCCCCTCCTGCACCTGTCGGTGCGCGTCCGAAAATCTCCGCCTCGAAGAGTTGGAAGATGATTTCTTGCTGCGCGGGATTCGGCGTGACCCGGGCATGACGGGCGTGGATGCGTTGCACCAACTGGCCTCCGCGCATCTCGTAGAGCAGCACATTCTCGAACTCGGCGTCGCTGCGGCGCTTGCCGATGTAGATCGTCCAGCCCGGGAAGTCCGAGATGTAACGCTGTTCGACGAGGAGCGCCGTGGGCCGCGCCATGCCGAGCGCGTAGGTCATCTCCTTGAACGCGACCCGGCAGCGCGGCGCGATTTCCAACGTGGCGAACGCGGACAAGCCACTGGCCAGAACCCCAATCCACAGCACCGGCGTGACGAGCGCCAGCAGGCTCACGCCGCCCGCCCGGACTGCGGTCAGTTCCTGGTCCGCGCTCAAGCGGCCGAAGACCAGAAGCGTCGCGGTCAGCAACCCCATCGGCAAAGCGAAGACCAGTCCGAAGGGAAGGAGCATGGCGACCGCCTGAAGCACGCTCGTGAACGGCACCTGCGGACTGAGCAGCAGGGGCAGGATTTCCTTGAGGACATTGACGATGAGGAACAGCCCCGTGAACACCGCCACAGTCATGGCGAGCGTGACGAGCACCTGCCTCGCAACATAGCGGTGCAGCGTCTTCATCAAGCACGCGGGCGGGAACCGGAGTTTTCCGGGAGCAACATCGGCTCAAACCGTAGCCAGCCGGCGGGGCAATGTCACGGCGGGAAGAATTCGATGCATGCTGCGATGCCCGGGCGAAAAGCCGTTGCTGCTCACCTGCTGGCAGAATAGCTTCGGATCGTTCGTCCGCACGGGCCATTAACCATGAAGTCACTCCTACTCGCCGCGTGTCTGGCCCTGCCGCTCGCCAGCGCGGCCGCAGCCACCGCACCACCGAAGTTCCAAGAGGTGCTCGACCTCGTCCGCACCAACCTCGGCGGCCTCACCCCAACCGAGTTCGAGCGCACAGCGCTGGATGCATTCCTCCGCCAGCTCGACGGCAAGGTGCTGCTCGATGAAAAATCGTCTTCCACCCCGCCCGCGCCCACCGGCCCCGCCGTGAGCAAGACGGCCGTGTTCGACGGCGTCTACGGCTACGTGCGCCTCAGCCACGTTGGCGCGAAATTGGAGGACGCAGTGGCATCCGAGTTCGCTAAACTGGGTGGAGCCGAGAAGCTTCGTGGATTGATCCTCGACCTACGTTACGCGAACGGCTCTGACCAGAAGGCCGCCGCACACACCGCCGACCGCTTCCTCGCCACCGAGCGCGTGCTGCTGACGGTAGAGGGCGAGGTGCTGCGCGCCACAGCGAAGACGAACGCCATCCAGTTGCCGACCGCCATCCTCGTGAACCGCCACACCAGCGGAGCGGCGGAGGTGCTGGCCGCCCTGCTGCGGCAGAACCAAGTCGGCCTGCTCATCGGCTCGGGCACACCCGGCGGCGTGCGGCAGTTCAAGGACTTCACCCTCAGCACCGGCCAGCGGCTCCGCATCGCGACCGGTGAAACGAAGCTCGGCGACGGACAGGCATTGCCTGCAGGTGGCCTGCGGCCCGACATCGCCGTCACTGTTGGCGCGGAGGAGGAGCGTGTGTTCTACGCCGAGCCATATCGGAACTTGGGCCGCCCATCTGTAATTGCCGGAGGTGCGGCACACGGCAAGGACTCTCCCGCGCGCCTCAATGAGGCCGAGTTAATCCGCCGCATGAAAGAAGGACAGAACCCCGAGACAGCTCCGGTCATCACTACGCCCTCCGTCGCCACCCCGCAGGTGCGCGACCCAGCGCTGGCCCGCGCCCTGGATTTGTTGAAGGGACTCTCCATGGTGCGCGCCGCCAAGCCGTGAGGCGGACACTCCTGTCTGCCGGCCTCGGTCTGAATTTCCTCCGCACTGCGGAACAAGAGTGTTCCGCTCACTTCACCGACTGATACAGCCGCGCGAGGTCCAGCAGCATCGCCTCCAGCAGCTTGTAATACTCCGGCTCCGGCATCGCGGACTTCTCATCGCGCAACTTGCCGATGGACAGCTCCAACTCGTCCCGCTTCGCGCGCACGGCGGGCGGCAGCTTCCGGTCCTGTTCGCTGCGCACGAGCACGAACTGATGCGCGCGCAAGCCATCCGCACTCGCGCCTTCCTTCGCCTTCTTCACCGCACGCACGCCGCGAAACCAATCCGGCGGCGTGCCGAGTCCATCGCCGTTGTCATCGAGCAACGGATGCTCCGTCGCGAGCCGACCCTCGGTGTTGTAAAACTCCGCGACCCGGCTCGAGGCGAGAAGATACGCCTCCAGCAACGAGGTCTGCCCGTCCTTGTCCAAGTCCGACTCCGCGCTGCTGATGGCGTCGGCGAAGTGCCCGCCGAAGCGCGTGAAGTTCACTTCCTGCCCGCTGCGCGTCGCGGTCACGACGATGCGGCCCGGGGCCGCAAGCTTGTTGATAAAAGGCCCGCTAGCCGACGCGCAGTTCACCACCGCGACGGGCCGCTTGAACGGCTTGAGCCACTCGGTCAACTCCCCCGCGCCGAGGTCCGGCCCGCGCAGGTTGAACTTGGATTCCTTCCCATCGAACGTCCCGTGTCCGAGCAGCACGAGCCACACTTCACCCGCGCCGTCCTTGGCCTCCGCCTCCAGCGCCGCCTTCAACCGCGCGAGGTCATTCGTCTCCGCGCCCTTCCAGCCGATGGCCACGAGCTTCGCCTGCGCCGCGTCCGCGACCTTCTCCCACTTCGCCGCCGCGTCGGCGAACTGCTTGCCGAACTCCTCCTCCCCCGCCGCGCCGACGAGGACGAAGAGACTGGGTTTGTCGGCAACTGGGTCTGCTGCGTGCGCCAGGCAGGTGAACAGGAACAGCAGAATGGTGGAGAGGAATCGCATCAGCCGGGGCGGTTGACTTTGAGCAGTT
>SIBB01000139.1 GCA_009695395.1 Pedosphaera sp.
AACCTGACCGGCGGTCGCAAGACCTACGCCACGATGCTCACTGCGATGGACGATGCCATCGGCGCGGTGCTGGCCAAGCTCCGCGAGCACAAGCTGGAGGAGAACACGCTCATCCTCTTCTGCGCGGACAACGGTGGGCCAGAGGCGGTGAACTCCTCGGACAACGGCCCGTTGCGCGGCGCGAAGGCGCAGACTTGGGAAGGCGGCATCCGCGTGCCCTTCATGGCGCAGTGGAAGGGCGCGCTGCCCGCAGGCAAGGTGTATGACCAGCCCGTCATTCAACTCGACTTCCACACCACCGCTCTCGCTGCGGCGGGCGTGAAGCCGGAGGCGAAGCTCGACGGTGTGAATCTCATTCCGTTCCTCAAGGGCGAGAAGGCTGGTGCGCCGCACGACGCGCTCTACTGGCGGTTCGGCCAGCAGATGGCCATCCGCATGGGCGATTGGAAGCTGGTGCGCGCAGCAGGCGCAGGCATGGAAGACGCGCGCGGCGGCGGGCGGCAATCCGTGCTGAAGGATCCCACCGGCGCGCATCTCTACAACCTCGCTAAGGACATCGGCGAGACAACGAATCTGGCGGAGACGGAGCCGGAGAAGTTCAAGCAGCTTGTCGCCGCGTGGACCGATTGGAACAAGGGCAATGTCGAGCCGTCGTGGTTCCCTGGCCAAGGCGGCGCGAAGAAGAAGAACAAGGCGAAGTGACCGGAACCTTTGCCGACGGCGACTGGAAGTCGCCGGCACGGTCGCTGGGCGAGCCCCTGTTTACGCCTCGTTGTGGCAACACTTCCGCCGTTCGTGGCTCACTTCCAGTGCGTGAAGAGCGTCCGCACATCGCGTTGGTTCGCGCGGGAAACCAGCGCCACCATCGTCCGCTTCTGTCCGCTGATGTCCACCGTCACCTCCACCTCGAAGACGGTGCTGCGGACCGCAAGGAACTGGCCGAGTGCCTGAAGAACTGGCTGTGGCACCGCCGCCACGCTCGCTATTTGCGCGGGCATGCGGAAGGGGGCGTCGTCCTCAGTGCCTTCCTGTCCGTCCAGTCCCGCGCGATACATCACGATGGCTTGCGCGGCCGCCCCGTCCACGCCGAGGACCGTTTGCAACACCAGCGCCGAGGCGGTGTTGATGTTCACGGCGCGCACGGAGGTGGTCGTGAAGATGTCCCGCAGTGCGTTGGTGTAGATCGGGCCGGTGTATTTGTTCACCGCCAGCGCGCGCCCAGTCACGCTGCGCGGCACGTCGATCTGGCTCAGGTCCGTGCCGGTGAACATCTCCGGCACGACGCCGCGGATGAGCATCAGCTCCCTCAAGTCGTCGAGCGGACCGTTCTTCGCCTGATACGGAGTGCTGAGGCTGAGGTAAAAATCGCTCTCGGCCCCGCTGAGGCGCGGCTGATCGTCCCGATCAATCCAGTCCTGAATCGAATCTGAAATCTGGCCGGCCTCGGTCGCGTCCACGCCGCACAGGTGCAAGGCACGCGTCAGGCGGCTCGGGTCGGCGATGTTGATGTTCAGCTTCCGCTCGCAGTCCACGATCTTGACGTTGAACGTGCCCGGGCCGAGCCGCACGTCGGTGAGCGAGACACTGGCCAGCGCCTCGTTCGTGCCCGCCGGCCCGCCGGCCCACTTCTGGTTCAACGCATCGTAAGGCTCGTTGGGGATTTGCTGCGCGAGGACGAACCGCGCCAGCTCCACGCCCGAGCGGCCCAGCCACTCGTAGTCATGATCGTGCGAGGCGTTGCGGGCGAGCGTTGCTTCCACCTTCACTGAGTAGGCGAATCCGCCGGCCAGCACCGCCAGCACGAGGATCACCAACATCACCATGATGAGGGCGATGCCGGAGCGCCGCGTGCAGCCCGTGCCAGTGCTTCCGCACGGCAAGGATGGCGACTGCAAGTCGCCGGCACGGGGCATGGGACGGAGTTTCATGTGTGCGTCAGAATTTGCCCGGCCTGCCCGTGGGAGGCGCAACGACGGTGGGCGCAGCCGGCTGGTTGCCCTGCAAGCCGTTCGGCACGCCTTGCCCGCCGGGTGAAATCACGCTGCTGACGACAATGGCGGGCGCAGCCCCCGCCCTCCGGTCGCCGCCGAAACCGAGCGTCACGCGCAGCATCTTGGGCACTTGGTTGGTCGGCAGCCACTCCACATCCCAGTCGTTCAGGTTCGTGCTCCAAAACTCCACGCCGAAGACCGCGAGGTTCCGCGAGAGCGTGAGCGTGTAGGATTCCTCGATGGGTGAGTTGGTCGGCGTGAGGATCGAAGTTTGGCGCAGCAGCAAAGCAGGCGGACCGCTGTTCGTGCCGGGCTCGACCGCGAAGGTCACGCGGCGCAGCGGCTGGTTCGGAAACATCCCGCTGCCGGGAAAGTCCGGCGGCAGATGCGCGACGAAACTGAGTAGCGCGAATTTCTCGTCCGTGGTGTCCGCGATGAAGGAGTAGTAGCGCGGGTTGCTCGCGTAAAGCACGGCGGAGGCGAGCGATTGCTCCAGCGCCTGCCGCGCGATGCGCATCCGCTGCACCTCGTCCGCCGCCGCGTTGCCGATCTTCGCCCCGCGCAACACCGCCGCCCAGCTCGCGTAAATCGCCGTCATCACCAGTGCGAGGATGCCGATGGCGAGGAGGACTTCGATGAGGGTGAAGGCAGTTGAAAGTTGAGAGTTGAGAGTTGAAAGGGGTGGCGCGGTGGCCGGACGGGCGTCGGCCACGCCGCACGCGCTGACGGCTGAGTGCTGAGTGCTGACTGCTGTTCGCGACTTGTCACGTGCGAGTCTCATAGGCGCAGGCCGGAGCTGATGCCCATCGTTGACTCCGGCCGGTAGAGGAAGATGGACAGCGTGCTTTGCACCGGTTGGCGCCCGCCCGCGGATCCGTCCAGCACGGTGAAGTCCACTTGGAAAAGCCCGTTGGTGCCGACGATCTTGATTTCGCGCGACCACGAGACGCCGGGGTAAAGACTGCCAAAATTTCCGGAATCACCGCCCTCCTCGAGCTTGTTCGTGAGCGACAGCTCGGAGGCGAGGCTGCCGATGTCCACGGTCGGTTTCTGGAGGCGCTGGACGTGGCGCAAGTTCGTGGAGACCAGCTCCAGAATCGCGAAGATGAACATGAAGAAGATGCCCATGGCGATCATGACCTCCAGCAAAGTGAAGGCGGACAGCGGCCGCGACGCGCCCGCTGACTTCTGACTTCTGACTTCTGTCTTCGGGAGCTTCATCGCATCACGTCGTAGTCAGCCTTGCCGGTGATGGGGTCGAGGGTGATTTTTCGCAGCTCGTTGTAGAGCGAGCGCAGCACCAAAGTGAATTCGTCGCTGGTGCCGTTGGCGTGAAAGCGCACGGCGACGGCCTCGGCGTCCTTGAGCAGTTGGAAGTTCACCGCGAGTTCCTCGATGCCGACTTCCTCCGGTAGTTTAAGGCTGAAGACGCCGTGGCCCTCGCCGGCTTTCGGCTCAGGCCGCGCGTCGACTCCGCGACCGGAACCCTCGCGCTGGCCGGTGGGCGCGACATCGAAGGTGTAGTCCTGCGGGCGGATGTGGAGCTCCACGATGCTCCCGCGCAGGATGGCCTGCGCGCGGGCGGTGGCGCAGGCTTCCATCACGCCTTGGAGCGCGTTGCGCATCGGGGTCTTGTTCTGCGCGGAGACGAAGGCGGGGATGGCGATGGTCATGAGGATCGCGATGATCCCCACGACGATCATGATCTCGATGAGGGTGAAAGCAGGTGAAAGGTGAAAGGTGAAAGGTGAAAGAGCGCGCGCCGCGTCCCCTGTCCCTCGGCACTTGTCAGGTGCCACTTTCATCGTCTGCCAAAGCTCTCGCCGATGCTCGAGGTGATCATGAACATCGCCTGGAGCACGCTCATGAGCAGGAACACCACCACGAGGGCGATGCCGATGATCATCACCGGCTCGATGAGGTTCATCATCACGCGCAACGTGATGTTCAGATCGTTCTCGTAGGTTTCCGCCACGTTGCGCAGCGCGCCGGGCACATCGCCCGTCTCCTCGCCGATGCGGATGAGATCAATCATCAGTTGCGGGAAGACCTGGCTGCGCGCGAGCGGCTGCGCGAGGGTTTTGCCGTCGGTCACGGCCTCGCGCGTCTTGGCGATGGCTTCCTTGAGCACGACGTTGGGCAGCACTTGCTCAGTGATCTTCAGCGCGGTCAGGACGGAGACGCCGTTCTGCATGAGCGTGCCCAGCGTGCGCGCGAACTGGCCGAAGAGGTAGAGCCGCATCACTTTTCCGAAGATCGGCAGCTTGAGCTTCCAGCGGTCGAGGACGCGTCGCCCCACCTCGCTGGCGCGAAAGCGGATATAGACAATGGACCCCGCGACTCCGACCAGCGCCATGGTGAGCAGGTAGAGCGGGTTGCGAAGAAAGTCGCTGATACCGATGAGCAACTGCGTGGAGAGCGGCAACTGAGCATTCATGCCTGTGAAGAGCGACAGGAACGTGGGCAGGATGAAGACGATGAAGACGATGACCATCCCGAAGCCCACGAGCATGACGATGACCGGATAGATGAGCGCGGACTGCACCCTCGAGCGCACCTCGGCGAAGCGCTCATAATGTTCCGCAAGCCGCCGCAGCACGTCCTGTAGCGAGCCGCTCTGCTCGCCGGCGCGGACCATGTTGACATACATGTCCGCGAAGACGACGGGCTGCTTGGCCATCGCGTCGGAGAGGCTGCGACCCTCGGTCACATCCTGCCGGAGCTGCTTGCTCACCTCGGTGGGAATGCCCTTGGAGCCGAGGTAAGTCATGCTGTTGAGCGCCGTGGTGAGGGGCATTCCGGCCTTGAGCAGGTTGGCGAACTGCTGCGTGAACGTCGCCAGCTCCTGCATGCTCGGCTGGCGCGGGCGCAGCGCGATCTCGCGCAGCGCGGGCGGAAGAAACTTCGTCAGCGAGATGGAAACCTCGGCCTTGCCCGGCGTGACCGCAACACCGCCCTTGGCCGCCTCGACGGCGACGGGGAACAAACCCATACGATCGATCTGCGCGAGCGCCGCGCTGCGGTCGTTGACATCGATGAGGCCGCTGACCGTTTCGCCGGAACGCTTGCGGGCCTTGTAGCTAAATTGAGCCATGTGACTGGGCGATACTTAACCAGCCCGGTGCAAAAGTTGCGAGCGCGGAAGCCACGGTGTCGGGCAAAGAGACCTTCCGCCACAAGCGGATTTGACCGGAAGGAACTTTGCAGCTCAACTCTGCTGCGCATGCCACTTCTCGAAGTCCGCAATCTCAAAGTCCACTTCCCGGTCAAACACGGCGTCTTCAGCCGCGTGAACGCGTGGGTGAAGGCCGTGGATGACGTGAGCCTCACCGTCGCGCCGGGCGAGACCGTCGGCCTCGTGGGCGAGAGCGGCTGCGGCAAGACCACGCTGGGCCGCGCCATTATCCGCCTGCTGGAGCCGACCGCTGGCAGCGTCACCTTCGAGGGCGAGGACATCACCACGCTGGAGGGCGCCGCGTTGCGCGAGCGGCGGCGGCGGTTCCAGATGATTTTCCAAGACCCCGTCGGCTCGTTGAACCCACGCATGACCGTCGGCCAAATCATCGGCGAGGCGCTAGACATCCATCACCTCGTCGCGGACGAGCAGGCGCGCGAGCAACGCATCGGGAAATTGCTCAAGGACGTCGGCCTCGACCCGCAGCACGCGCAGCGTTACCCGCACGAGTTCAGCGGTGGCCAGCGGCAACGCATCGGCATCGCTCGCGCTCTCGCGGTGGAGCCGAAGTTGATTGTCTGCGACGAGCCGGTGAGCGCGCTCGACGTCTCCGTGCAGGCGCAAATCATCAACCTCCTGCAGGACCTCCAGCGCGAGCACGGGCTGGCCTACCTCTTCATCGCGCACGACCTCGCGGTGGTGGAGCACATCAGCCATCGCGTCGTGGTGATGTATCTCGGCAAGGTCGTGTAGAGCGCGGTGTCCAAGGCCATCATCAAGGCGCCCAAACATCCCTACACGCAGGCGCTGCTCTCCGCCGTGCCCGTCGTGGACCCGGACTCGAAGCGCCAGCGCATCGTCCTGCCCGGCGACGTGCCCTCGCCCATCAACCCGCCCAGCGGCTGCCCCTTCCACCCGCGCTGTCCGGTGGCCGAGGCGCGGTGCAAGACGGACGTGCCGGCGTTGCGCGAAATCTCGCCAGCGCATTTCGCGGCGTGCCACTTGGCGAAGTGAAGGCGGGGAAAGTGTTCAGTGTTCAGTCAGCCTGAAGCGTGCGAAGCACCCACTGAATACTGACTACTCTCCGCCCCCGAAGCCGTCAGAACCACCGTGCCCGACTCCGCCCCCAAACTCATCCAGCCCTGGCGCATGACGCGGCGTGAGTTGGTGCGCGCGGGGTCGCTTGGCCTGTTTGGTCTGTCCTTCGCGGATGTGCTGCGCGGTCGAGCCAGCGCGCAGGCGGTGTCGGCGCGGAGTTTTGGGCGGGCCAAGCGCTGCATCCTCCTCTTCATGTGGGGAGGGCCGGCGCATCAGGACACGTGGGACTTGAAGCCCGACGCGCCACGCGAGGTGCGCGGGGAGTTCAACGAGATTGCCACGAACGTCCCCGGCCTGCGCATTTGCGAACACTTTCCCCGGCTCGCGCAACGCATGGACCGCCTCTGTCTCGTGCGCTCGATGACGCACGACAACGGCGACCACACGACGGCGACGCACTACCTGCTCACCGGCGAGCCGCCGCCGCGCACGACCGACAAGCGCGCACAGTGGCCGCACTTCGGCTCCGTGCTCTCGAACCTCGGGCGGGGGAAGGGGGCGCTGCCGCCATTCGTCTCGATGCGACCCAAGGTGGAGGGCGACGTGCCGCGCTTCGTCGAGGAAAGCCAAGGCCAGTTCGCTGGCTGGCTCGGCCCGCTGCACGATCCGCTGACGATTGACGCCGACCCCAGCCGTGCGGACTACCGCGTGGCGGAGACGACCTTGCACCCCGAGATTTCCGTCGAACGTCTGGACCGGCGGCGCGAGTTGCTCGGCCAGCTTGACCGGCGGCTCGATGGGTTCAGTCCGAACTTCGCCGCGCAGGACTTGAATCATCGCCGCGCGTTCGAGCTGCTCACCTCCGCCGCGACGCAGCGCGGGGCGTTCAACTTGGGCGAGGAGCCGCTGAAGGTCCGCGAGCGCTACGGCATGAATCCGCACGGCCAGTCGGTGTTGCAAGCGCGCCGGCTCGTTGAGCGCGGCGTGCCCCTCGTAACGGTCTTCTGGCCGAACGACGGCATCAAGAACGTGAGCGTGTATTGGGACACGCACAGCCGGAACTTCACGGACCTCAAGACGCGCCTGATGCCGGTGACGGATCTGGCCTTCAGCGCGTTGCTCGACGACTTGCAGGAGCGCGGGATGCTGGAGGACACGCTGGTGATTTGGACGGGCGAGTTCGGGCGCACGCCGCGCGTGGGCCAGCGGAGCAGCGACGCCGGCGCGGGCAAGGACGGGCGCGACCACTGGGGCGGCTGCTTCACGAGCGTGCTGGCGGGCGCGGGCGTGAAGGGCGGCTTCGCCTACGGCCAGAGCGACAAGCAGGCGGCCTTCCCCGCGGAAAGTCCCGTCGCGCCGCGCGACCTCATCGCCACGGTCTATCACCTGCTCGGTGTGCCGGAGGAACAGATGGTGATGGACAGCGGCGGGCGGCCGCAGTTCGTGCGCCCGGGGAAGGCAATTGGCGAACTGCTGGCTTAACCGACGATTCTTGCTCCCGCTCCGCCGCAGGCCCGCTACCATCCTCGCGCATGGCGAGCGATGAAGGCACACGCGGAACGCGGCGGCGCAAGTGGCTGCCTATCGTTGCGCTCGTCATCATCGCGAATGCCATCGCTGGCTGGCTCTATTACCGCTACCGCCGCGAGCACAGACAGGACGCGGTCATCCGCGCCGCGGCTGCGCGCTACGGACTGGATGCCGCGCTGGTGAAAGCCGTTGTCTGGCGCGAGAGCTGGTTCAACCCAGAGGTGCGCGGCAAGGCGGGGGAAATCGGCCTCATGCAAATCCGCGAGCCTGCCGCGCGCGAGTGGGCCGAGGCGGAACGCATCGCCGGCTTTCAGCACGAGCACATCCGCGACCCCGGATCGAACACGCTCGCCGGCGCATGGTATCTCGCGAAGCTCTTGCGCCGTTATCCGCAAGCCGACGACCCCGTGCCCTACGCGCTCGCCGACTACAACGCCGGTCGCGGGAATGTTCTGCGCTGGAATCAAGGCGCAGCGGCGACGAACAGCCAGCAGTTCCTCGCGCAGATGACTTTCCCCGGCACGCGCCGTTACATCGAGACCGTGGCCGAGCGCCGCGCCCGGTATCGCGATGAGTTTCCGCCCACTGCCAAGCGCTGACCTGCTGCACCTGCCAT
>SIBB01000140.1 GCA_009695395.1 Pedosphaera sp.
CATTCCAACCGTCGCCGTTGAAGTCGTGGACGAAGCAGAAGAAGTTGTCCGTCGAGTAGGCGTTGCGGCTGCCGAAGTTGCCCTCGAAGCCGGGGAACTCGACCTCCGCGCCCTTGAGATTCTTGGTCTTGGTCACGCGCGTGGCCGGGTAAATCTCGTGGCGCTTGGTGAAGTCTGGCCCCTCCCACCAATACGGCCCCGAGACGGCGTCAGGCTTCCCGTCCTTGTTCAAGTCGCCGAGCATCGCGCCCTCGGACCAGTAATGCTTGTCGAGCTGCTGCTTCTTGAACGAGTGAAGCGTGGGCTCGGCGGCGCTGGAGCAAACGACAGTGACGGCCAGAGCGGCAAGGGTGGCCAGCGGGGAGACGAGGAGACGCGACTTCATAGACAATGGTTTGATTCGGTTAGCAGACGGGAGGTTATGGGCGACGCTTCAGGATTCAACTTGTGAACTTGCGCATTTGATTTGAGATATTTGGCGGCGGGCGAGGACCGCGCCGGTCAATGTCGCTGCGCTGGCAGCTTGGCGGGCCATGGGTTCATGCCGTTGGTTGTCGCAAGCATCAGGGGGTGGGTCAAGGGGATTGGCTGGCAAGGAACATGGCGTTGACTCGCCCAAGTCGGGGGCAGAGTCTTTCGCCGTGACGAGCGCGACAGATAAAGCCGCCCAGGACCGGGTGAAGTCCTTCGAGCCAGTCGTGCCTTTCAGCCTCCGCGTCCGGTTCGCCGACGGGCTGGAACGCATCATCAACTTCGCGCCCATGCTGGCAGGCGAACTCTTCGGCCCGCTGCGTGACCGCGCTGTTTTTTTCCAATCGCGCCTCGACCCCGAAGTCCACACGCTCGTCTGGCCAAACGGCGGGGACTTCGACCGCGCCACCCTCCACGACTGGCCGGAACACGAGGCTGCGTTCCGCGCCGCCGCCCTGCGTTGGGAGAGCCAACCCGTCGTAGCCTGAAGCTCCCTTGGAAACCAAACCCCATTCCTTCCTCGACGCCGCCGTGCTCGCCCAGCTCGCGCACCTGCCGCTCGTGTCTCGTTTCGCGATGGAGGGCAGCGTCTCCGGCCACCACAAAAGCCCGCACCGCGGCTCCAGCGTCGAGTTCGCCGAGTATCGCAGCTACGTGCCGGGCGATGACCTCCGCCGCCTCGACTGGCGTGTGCTGGGCCGCACCGACCGCTATTACATGAAGGAGTTCGAGGCGGACACGAACCTCCGCTGCTGTCTCATCCTCGATGCTAGCGCCTCGATGGCCTTCGCGGGCAAGTCCGGTGCGAGCAAGTTCGCCTTCGCCCGCCAGATCGCCGGCACGCTCGCCTACCTTGCCGTCCAGCAGGGCGACGCCGCTGGCCTCTACTGCGTCGGCGAGCAGGCCCCACCTGAACTCCCGCCACGCCGCAACCCCGCGCACCTCCAGGAAATCCTCAGCACCCTCGAAACCCTCGCCCCGCAGGGCCCCACCACCCTCCTCCAATCGCTGCACGACCTCGCCGAGAAAATCCGCCGCCGCGCGCTGGTCATCGTCATCTCCGACTTCTTCTGCGAGCTGGAGCCGCTCCTCGCCTGCCTGCAGCACCTGCGTTTCCAGAAGCACGACCTCGCCGTGTTCCATCTGCTCGACCGGATGGAGATGGAGTTCAAGTTCGAGCGCCCGCTGCGCTTCGAGGATTTGGAAAGCCCCTTCAGCCTCGTGACCGAGCCGGCGATGGTGCGCGACGAATACCTCCGCGCCTTCGATGCCCACCGCGCCCGCCTGCGACAGGCCTGCCTGGAATTTAACGCCGACTATCGCGCAGTCATCACCGATCAGGAACCCGGCAAGGTGCTCGCGGATTTCCTGAACGAGCGCGCGCAGCAGGTCGGCGCGCACTGACGCGTCGCCATGGAGCGCTTGCCGCCGCGCTGCGGAGAATGCGCCGTCGCCCTTCCATCATGGCCACCTGCTATGTCCAGGCTAAGCTGCGGGCAACCGGAGGATGCGCAGGAGGATGAACCGCAGTCACCCGTCCAGGGATTCCCCGCTTGTTTGCCGCCGGTCTGGTCGCTACTTTCCGCGCGAACAATAAATCAACCATCGCTCAACTCGTTTCCTCCATGAACAAACCGCTCTCCCTCGCCACCGGCGTCCTCGCCGCAGCTTGCGCTGTCTTCACCTCCGGCTGCGCCTCCACCGGCGGGGATGACCACTCGAAGCATAACCACAACCACGGCTACGACGGCATCAAGCAGCTCGTCGCCGTGGTGCAGCCCACCGGCACGAACAAGTGCGCGGGCGTCGTGCGCTTCACCGAGGTGGACGGCATCGTGTATGTCTATGCGGAGATCAGCGGTCTGACGCCCAACCAGAAGCACGCGATGCACGTCCACGAGTTTGGCGACGGCACCTCGGCCGATGGCACGAAGGCGGGCGGGCATTACAATCCCGGCCAGAAGCCCCACGGCCTGCCCGGCACGGACGAGCGGCACGCGGGCGACCTCGGCAACCTCCAGGCCGATGCCGAGGGCAAGGCGGTCTATCGCGGCGAGTTCAAGGACATCTCCATGACGGGCGTCAAGAGCCCCATCGTCGGCCGCGGCGTCATCGTCCACGCCAAGCCGGACGACGGCGGCCAGCCGGTGGGCAACGCCGGCCCGCGCATCGGCTTCGGCACGATTGGCGTCGCGAACCCGAAGCAGTGACCCGTTTTTCTCCGTGAGTGAAAAGCGGCGGCGCCTTGGCGCTGCCGCTTTTTGTTGTGCTGAATTCAGCGTCCGCTCCTCGCATCGAAAACTCCACACATGAACTCCTCGCCTGTTCCCCGTCGTCGTTTCGTTCAAGCCACCGGTGCGCTCGGCGCGATCCTTGCGTTGGGCAAGCCGCCTTCCCTGCTGCCGGCCGAAAGCCCCGGCAATCGCGTCGTCGTCGGCGTCATGGGCCTCTCGCGCGGCATGGCGCATGTGGCCGGCCACCTCGGCGTCAACAATGTCGAGGTCGCCTACGTGTGCGACGTGGACTCCGCGCGGCTGGCCAGCGGCTTGAAGACCACCGAGACCAAGCAGCCCAACGCCACCCGCAAGCCGCAGGGCGTCCCCGACTTCCGCCGGATGCTCGACGACAAAAACGTGGACGCCATCTCCATCGCCGCGCCGAACTTTTGGCACGCCCCCGCGGCCATCATGGCGATGCAGGCCGGCAAGCACGTGTATGTGGAAAAGCCCGGCAGCCACAACCCTTGGGAAGCCGAGGCCATCGTCGCCGCAGCGGCGAAATACAACCGCAAGTGTCAGATGGGCAACCAGCGACGCAGCTACTCGAATGTGATGGAAGGCATCCAGAAACTGCGCGAGGGCGTGATTGGCAAAGTTCTTTTCTCCCGCTGCTATTACAACGGCGCCCGCCCCTCCATCAACAAAGGCACACCCGGCGCCCCGCCCGCGACGCTAGACTGGACCCTCTGGCAAGGCCCGACACCCGAACGGCCTTACAAGAGCAACATCCATCCCTACAACTGGCACTGGCACTGGCATTACGGCGGCGGCGAGATGGCGAACAACGGCATTCACGCACTCGACGTGTCGCGCTGGGGCCTCGGTGTGGATTACCCGAAGAAGGTCACCTTCCTCGGCGGGCGCTATCACTGGGACGACGATCAGGAAACGCCCGACACCGGCTCGGCGGTCTTTGACTTCGGCCACTGCGGCGCCTCGTGGGACGACAGTTCCTGCAACCCGCGCGGCGGCGAGAAACTGCCCTTCGTTTCGTTCTACGGCACGAAAGGCTCGATGACCATGAGCGGCGGCAACGACTACACGGTCTTCGACCCCAAGGGCGTGGAACTGGACAAAAAGTCTGGCGGCCCCGGCGGCGGTGACATCCCGCACTTCACGAATTTCTCCGCCGCCATCCGCGAGAACAAACCGCTCAACTCGCCCATCAGCGAGGGCCAGAAAGGCTCCCTCATGTGCCACCTCGCCAACATCGCCTACCGCACCAGCTCCGTCCTGAACCTTGACCCAAAGAACGGCCATATCATCGGCAACCCCGAGGCGCAGAAACTCTGGAAGCGCGAGTATCGCCCCGGCTGGGAACCGAAGGTCTGAGCCCCGGGGCGGCGACGGCAAGTCGCCGGCACGGAAAAAAGGAAACCCGGCCGCGGGGGACAGAGAACGCGACCGGGTGCCGGGCTAGCCGCTCGGCTAGGCTCGCTCACT
This sequence comes from Pedosphaera sp., assembly GCA_009695395.1. GTDB lineage: Bacteria > Verrucomicrobiota > Verrucomicrobiia > Limisphaerales > SXTU01 > SXTU01. The sequence continues at coordinate 4,194 of SIBB01000140.1, forward strand.
TCTTGTGAGCGACAATTCCTTCCTCCAGCCAGCCGAGCTGACCGGAGAGAACGCCTTGCGCCAGCTTGTAGCCGGCGCGGTCGGCGTTCTGATGCAAGCCGTCGAAGTGCCGCGCGATGCGCAGGCGGGCTTGCTGACAAAAGCATTCCACGAGCTGGAGCAAGGACTCCTTCTCTTCGAGGCTCTTCGCCTCCTTCAACCTCGCCTCCGCCCGCGCGCACGTCGCGGTGAGCGCGAATATTTCCGTGCCGATGTCCACGAAGCGGCCGAGCAAGACCTGTTGCTTCTCCAGCTTCGGGCCGTTGAGCGCCATCGCGTGGAAGAGCGAACGTGCGAGTTTGCGCGCAGTCCGGCGGGCGAACTTGAGGTGCTTCGCAAACACGGGTTGCGCGTCAACCGGGCCGAGCGACGGCAGCCATTGCTGCGGATACCAGCTTGCGTAGAAGAGTCCGGCTTTCATGGCGGCGGCGGCGCGAACGCCCATTGGCAACTGCGAGTTCAGCACGGCGCCCGCGACTTTGAGGTGCGGGTCCAGCGCCTCGCGTGCGATGAAGAGGCGCATGATTTCGCTGCTGCCCTCGAAGATGGTGTTGATGCGGCAGTCGCGCAGGAAGCGCTCGACGGCGATGGGTTCCTCGCCGCGTTCCTTGAGGGACTGCGCGGTCTCGTAGCCGCGCCCGCCACGGATTTGCATCGTGTCGTCCACGATTTCCCACGCGCGCTCGCTGCCCCAGAGTTTGCACATCGCGGCTTCGAGGCGGATGTCGGCCTTCTTGTCGTGGTCCACGAGGCTCGCGGTGTAGAGCGTCATCGCCTCCATCGCGAAGATGTTCGCAGCCATGCGCCCGAGCTTGTCGGCGATGGCGGCGTGCTTGCCGATGGGCGCGCCCCACTGCACGCGCTCGGCGGACCACTTACGGCTGACTTCCAAGCAACGCTTCGCGAGGCCCATGCAAGCGGCGGGCAGCGTGAGCCGGCCAGTGTTTAACGTGGAGAGCGCGACCTTCAAGCCCTTGCCCTCGCCGAGGATGATGTTCGCGCGCGGCACCTTCACGTCGGTGAAGCGCACCACGCCGTTGTAGAGCGCACGCAAGCCCAAGAAGCGGCAGCGGTGCGCGATTTCGATGCCCGGCGTGTCCATGTCCACGATGAACGCCGTGACCTGCTTGCGTTCCTTGCCGTTGACGAGCTTCGGGGGAGTCTGCGCCATGACGACGAGCACGCCGGCCTTGAGAAGGTTGGTGCACCAGAGCTTCTCGCCGTTGATGACGAAGTGCTGGCCCTCGGCCGTGGGCTCAGCGCGCGTCTGAAGCGTCGCGGGGTCAGAGCCAACGCCCGGCTCGGTGAGGGCGAAGGCGGAAATCTCGCCCTTCGCGCAGCGCGGCAGCCAGTTCGCCTTCTGCTCGTCGGTGCCGAAGAGAATCAGCGGCTGCGGCACGCCGATGCTTTGATGCGCGGAGACGAGCGCGGCGAGGTTGCCGCAATAACTGCCGAGCAACACGGCGGCGCGACAGTAGTTAGTTTGCGACAGCCCAAGCCCGCCGAGCTGCGGCGAAATCTTGATACCGAACGCGCCCATCTTCGCGAGGCCCTTGATGACCTCGTCGGGAATCTCGCCGGTGCGGTCAATCTCGTCGGGGTCCACGTTGGCGCGGAGGAACGCCTCCAACCGCGCGAGAAAGGCGTCGCCCTGGTCGCGGTCCTCGTGCGATTGCGCGGGGAACGGCAGCAGGCGGTCCAGCTCGTAGCGGCCCATGAAAAGGTTCGCGGCGAAGCTGCCCTTCTCGGACGCGGCGTCGCGCGCGGATTCGGTCATCTCCAGCGCGGCGCGCTGGCCGGCGTTCATCTTCGAGGTGTCGATGACTTGCGCGGTGTCGTCACCGGGGGGCGTGGGGCGTGTTTCCATAGTGGGAGGTTCGAGGATTTTCATAACAACACTCCTTTCTCGGGATAGAATTCACCTTCCTTCGCAGCCAAATCTTTCAGCAGCCCGCACGGGTCGAAGCGCGTCTCGCCTCCAGCCACCAGTTCGTTCATTGCGCGCGCGACGTTCGCCAAGCCCAGCGTGTCCGCATGACGCAGTGGGCCACCACGGAACGGCGCGAAGCCCGCGCCCATAATCATCGCGAAGTCCACGTCCTCGGGGCCGCTCACAATGCCTTCCTCCACGCAGCGCGCGGCCTCGTTGACCATCAGCAACACCATGCGCAGGGCGAGGGCCGTGCGGTCGAAGTTCGCGGCGGAGTCGTCCTTCACGTAGCGCTTGGCGGCTTCACCCACGGAGGCGTCCTTGCCTTGGTGACGGTAAAACCCTTCGCCCGACTTGCGCCCGAGATGACCGCCTTTCACCAGCTTGCTGAGAACTACCGGCACGGCCATGCGCCGGTGGTAATGGCTCGCGAGCGTCTCGGCCACATGCAGGGAAACGTCCGTGCCGATTTCATCCACAAGGCGCAGTGGGCCCATCGGCATTCCGAAGTCGAGCATCGCCTCGTCGAGGTCCGTCACTTCCGCGCCAGCCTCATAGAGCCGCGCCGCCTCAATGAGATACGGCATCAGCACGCGGTTCACGACGAAGCCGGGGCTGTCCTTCACGAGCACGGGGAGCTTGCCCATTGCTTGCACAAACCGCAGCGCGCGCCGCACAACCTCGGCATCCGTGCGCGGCGTGTGGATGACCTCGACGAGCTGCATCCGATGCACCGGGTTGAAGAAGTGGATGCCCACGACGCGCTCGGCGGCGCACAAGCTCTCGGCCAGCTCGGTGACGGAAAGCGCGGAGGTGTTCGTGGCGAGAATCGTGTCCGGTCCGGCGAGCTGCTCCAGCTTGTGGAAGATGTCCTTCTTCAAGTCCATCTTCTCCACGGCAGCTTCGATGATGACATCGGCGCGCCGGAGTGAAGGCAGCTCGACGACCGGAGAAATCCTGTCCATCGCGGCACGGGCCTCGACGGGGGTGAACGTGCGGCGCTTGGTGCCGTCCGCGAAGAGCTTGGTGATCGTGCCCATGCCACGCCCGACGGCGTCGGTGTTGATGTCGCGGAGCATCACGGACACTCCGCGCGCCGCGAGCCATTGCGCGATGCCCGCGCCCATCACGCCCGCACCGATGACGGTGGCGTGCGCGACGCGCGCCAAGCCAGGTTTCCCGCTTGTCTTGCCGTCGAACGTCAACTTCTTCGCCCGCTCCTGGAGGAAAAAGATGCGAATCAAGTTCTTCGCGGCTTCCGTCTGCGCGAGCTGGCAGATGGCATCGGCCTCCAGCTTCAACGCGCGTTCCTCGGAGCGGCCCACGCCGAGCGTCACGACTTCGAGCGCCTTCAGCACGGCGGGATAATGGCCGCGCGTCTTCTTGAAGAGCTTCGGTTGCGTCCACATTGAGATGAGATTCGCCGCGAAGGCGTTGTTCGTGGCCTTCATCGCGAGCGGGGTGGAGCGACGCGGCTTGCGGCCGGCCTTCGCGACCTTCGTCAGCGCGACGACGACCAAGCTCTCGTGCGGCACGAGGTCGTCCACCAAGCCGAGTTTCAGCGCCTGTTTCGCGCCGATGGTCTTGCCGGCGAGGATGAGGTCCAGTGCCGCTGGCAGGCCGATGAGGCGCGGGAGCCGTGTGCTTCCGCCCCACGCGGGGAGGATGCCGAGCTGGACTTCGGGCAGGCCGAGCTTCGTGGCTTTGTCCGGTGTGGCGAAACGGAAGTCGCACGCGAGGCAGACCTCGAAGCCGCCGCCCAAGGCCGCGCCGTGAATCGCGGCGGCGGTCGGGAGCGGGAGCGCGGCGAGCCGGTTGAAGACGCGCTGGCCGAACTCGACCATCTCGCGCAGCACGTTCATGGGCGCGGTGGAGAGCGCGTGGAGGTCTGCGCCCGCGATGAAGATGCCGGGCTTCGCGCTGTTGAGCACCACGCCACGCAGGGTGGAGTCGCGTTCGATGGCGTCGAGGTGGGCGTTCAACTCCTCCAACGTGGCGCGGTCAAAGATGTTCGCAGCGCAGTCGGGCCGGTCGAAGGTGAGGACGGCGATAGAGTCGGCGGTGACTTCGCGGCGGAGTTTCTTGAACTCGCGTGGCGCGGGGTCGGGTTGGGGGGCGTTCATCACGTCGAGTTTGAGTTGCTCGGGTGCGGGTAGGAT
>SIBB01000141.1 GCA_009695395.1 Pedosphaera sp.
AGCTGGCCGCCCATCTCGGCGTAGCAAGTGGAGGTGTCGAGCACCACGGCGGTCTTGTCCTTGAGGCCGACGACTTCGAGCACGCGCGCGTGCGTCTCCAGCGTGTCGTAGCCGAGGAAGCGCGTGGGCGTCTTGGTCTCAATTTGGGACAGCTCAATGACGGTCTTCTTCTGCGCGGCGCGGGCGCGGGCCTTCTGCTCCTCCATCAAGGCGTTGAAGCCGGCCACGTCCACGGTCAAGCCGCGCTCGCGGGCCATCAACTCGGTGAGGTCGAGCGGGAAGCCTTGTTCGTCGTAGAGCCGGAACGCGAACGCGCCGGAGATATTTCCCTGCGCTGCGACTTCGTTGAACAGCGCGATGCCCTTGTCCAACGTCTTGTTGAAACTCTCTTCCTCCAGCCTGATGACATCCTTCACCTGCTGCTTGCGGGTGCGGATTTCGGGGAAGATGTCGCCCATCGTCGCGGCGAGCACGTCCACGAGCTTGTAAAAGAACGGCTCGTGGAAACCGAGCGTGCGGCCGTAACGCACGGCGCGGCGCAGGATGCGGCGCAGGACGTAGTTGCGGTCGGTGTTGCCTGGCTGGATGCCGTCCGCGATGGCGAAGCTCAGGGTGCGGATGTGGTCACCAATGACGCGGAAGGCAATGTCCATCTGCCACTGCTGTGTCTCAAAACGCGACTTCGACAGGTCAACATTCTCGGCGGCAAAAGCCACTCCTTCTGCTTTCAGCTTCGTGCGTTGTTCCACAGCTTGGTCAGCATCGCGGAGCTCGACCGGCAGCTCACCTGCCGCGTTTACTACTCGCCACCAAGCAATCTCATTCTCCTGCGATCGGATGCTGCTACTTGCCGCCTGACCTGAAATCGGAGGGACACAAAGTGCCCCGACATCGCCGTAGGTCAGAACCTTGCCAACTTGGATCGCAGTGACAATTTCTCGGATTTGCTCGCGGGACTCTCCGGATAACTTCGGCGGCAACGTGCTGCCGTATTTCTTGCCGCTCATCTTCTCCAGCTCATCGAAGATCGGGCGGAAGATGTCGGTCTCGTAGTTGGAAATCTTGGCGTTGGCGAAGTCGGCGAACATCTTCGTGCCCTGCATGATGCTGGTCACGCGCTCAAAGCCCATGCCGGTGTCCACGTGCTTGGCCGGAAGCGGGCTGAAGGTGCCGTCCGGGTTCGCGTTGAACTGGATGAAGACGTTGTTCCAGATTTCGATGCAGCGGGCGTCGCCTTTGTTGACGAGGCTTCCGCGCGTGTCGCCGAGCGGCGTGAGGTCCACGTGGAGTTCCGAGCAGGGGCCGCAGGGGCCGGTCTCGCCCATCATCCAGAAGTTGTCTTTCTTGTTGCCGTTGACGATGTGGACGGCGGGGTCGAGACCGACGGAGCGGAACTTCTCCGCCCAGAAGTCCCACGCCTCTTGGTCGAAATCGCTGGGGTCGCCCTTGGTTTTGTCGGGGTTGTAAACGGTCGCGTAGAGGCGCTGCGGCGGGAACTTCCACACCTCGATGACCAACTCCCACGCCCAACTAATGGCCTCCTGCTTGAAGTAGTCGCCGAAGGACCAGTTGCCGAGCATCTCGAAGAACGTGTGGTGGTAGGTGTCCAGGCCGACGTCATCGAGGTCGTTGTGCTTGCCGCCGGCGCGGATGCACTTCTGGGTGTCGGCGGCGCGGCCGGGGGAGTAGGGGCAGGGCGTCTGGTTGAGGAAGATGGGCACGAACTGGTTCATGCCGGCGTTGGTGAACAGCAGGTTGGGGCTGTCCGGCATGAGGCTGGACGAGGGGACGATGGTGTGTTGCTTCGACCGGAAGAAGTCGAGGAACGACTGGCGGATTTGCGTGCTGGTCATCATGGCGGAGCGGAAATCAATTAGTAATTAGTGCTTAGTAACCAGGGTTGAGTCGGCAGGCGTCGCGGGGCCGGCAGGCCACTGAACACTGAAGACTGAACACTGAAGACTTTCGGTAAACAGCATGGGAAATTAGCGACAAGCCGCGTTGCAAGGCGAGCGGAAGTTCTCGGGGGTCGGGCGAGTGAATGCATTAACTTTGCCAGCCTCGGCGATTCGGGTGGAATAAACCCGCGCACCAAAAACTAAAATCCTTGAGCCCAAACCGAAGCTGCGGATAGTGCATCCAACGACGGCGGCGGAGCGAGAGCGACGGACGCCGGTTCTTTTAAAACAGATTTAAGATTTGCCCTGCCCTGTTCGCGCTTCGGAAGCCAAGTCCTTGAACCGTAAGTTAACAAATATTGGGGCCTTAACTTCAACGGCGGCTGTCAGGCCTTCACTGGAAGGCATAACCCGCTGATTCGGCTCCACCTGTTTCTATCGCAGTTCACCAGGAACGGTTTTCACACGGCAATGGTGGGGCTTTTTTTACCGCCCGCCGCGACGGCTTTCAGAGCCACGCGGCGGGCGGTTCTTTTTTTGGGAACTACTTGAACCGCTCCAAGGTCCGCATGGTCTCGTCGAGGGCGTATTTCAGATACTGGTCTTGGGGAAGCTCGACGGACTCCAAGGCAATCTCCGCCGCCTTGCTCGTGTTGAAGAAGCTCAACGAGCGGACGGCTTCGAGGCGGACACGGGGATGCGGGTCTTTCACCAGCTTGGCGAGCGTGGCGAGGGGCTGGTTCACGCGGTCGCGCCAGTAGCAGTGGACACGGACGGCTGCGGCGCGGGCACGCGGTTCGTTGGAGGCGAGGATTTCGCTCAGCAACGGCTCGTTCACGACGTTCATGACTTGGTGAAGCCAGAGGGCTTCGAGCCGGGCGTGCTCGAAGTGCGGGTCCGCACGGTTGAGGGCTTTGGTCCACTTCACGAGCGCGGCGATGACTTGGTTCACCGGGCGGGAACCGAGTTCGGTTTTCGCGCGCTGGCGGGTGCGGTCCTCGGGTTCCTTGAGCAACTCCAGCAACGCCTCGATGCTCGCGCCGGCAATTTTCGCGGGCTTCAGCAGCGGGCGCTCGGGATAGGTGATGCGGTAGATGCGGCCGTGGGTTTTGTCGCGCAGCGGGTCGCGGATGGAATACTGGAGGTGGCCGATGAGCGGCTCATGCCAGTCCACGACGTAGAACGCGCCGTCGGGGCCGAACTCGAAATCCACCGGGCGGAAGTTCTTGTCGTCGCTCATGAGCAGCGGCTCGATTTCCGTGCCGACAAAACCGGACTCCTTCTCCGCGACGGTGTGCTGAAGGATGCCTTGGACGCCGATGACGTTGTTGAGGAGGTAGCGGCCCTGCGCGTCGTCGGGGAAGTGGCGGCTGGAGACAAATTCGCAGCCGGAGGTCGGGCGCACGCGCATCTGAATCCACTGCGGCATGGTCAAGTGCTTGTCCGGGAAAATCGTGCGGCCCGAGAAGGCGGTGCCGAAGAAGTTCTGCCCCGGTGAGGCATCGGCCACGAAGGTCTGGCCCCAGCGGTCGAAGGTCATGCCCCAGGGGTTCGCGAAGCCGTAGCTGATGAACGTCTCGAACTTCCCCGTGCGCGGCTCGAAGCGATAGACGCCGGCGTTGTGGTTCTTCACCGGGCCGTAGGGCGTCTCGACCTGCGTGTAGAAGAATGTGCCTTCGAGCATGTAGAGCTCGCCGCCCGGCCCCTGTGTGAACGCGCTGATGGAGTGGTGCGAATCGCCGGAGTCGAAGCCGCCTAGCACGCGCTCGGAGTAGTCCGCGAGGTCGTCGCCGTTCGTATCCTTGAGGAAGACGAGGTCCGGCTGCTGCGCGACGAGCACGCCGCCATTGTAAAACTCGAAGCCGGTCGGCACGTGCAGGCCGCGCGCGAAAATCGTGGACTTGTCCGCCTTCCCGTCGCCGTCGGTGTCTTCGAGGATGACGATTTTGTCGTCGGGCATGGAGCGGTTGCCGAGGCGGTCCACGAGCGGCTGATACTGCGGGTAGCTCGGCATGGTGCAAATCCAGAGCCGACCGCGCGCGTCGAAGGCCATCTGCACGGCGTTCGCGACCTCGGGGAACTGCTCCTCGGAGGCGAAGCAGTTGATGGCGTAGCCGGGCGCGAGCTTGAACTGCTTGAGCGCCTCGCTGACGGGTAGGTAGTTGATGGCCTCCGCCTCGCCGGACTTGCTGCTCATGCCGCCCTTGAGGATCAAGTTCGCAGCCTTCTCACGGTTCACGCGGCCCGCCCCGAAGTGCGTCTTCACGGGGAGGAACGGCGGGACGTTCGAGTCATCAATCGTCGCGGGGACCGCTTCGCCTTGCGCGACCTTCCACGCGCGCGCGTCGCGGTTGGCGACCATCACGTCGAGCACGGCGCGCTCGCGCTCCATCACATCGGCGTTGCGCTGCTCGCCGTCGCTGAACTTCACGAGCGAGCGCTTGCCGTAGATGTAGTAGCCGTTGACCGCGCGGTAGCGGTTGAACCACTGGTAGCTCTTCTCGTTCAGTTCGGCGTGGAGCTTGGCGTTGAAGTCCTTCGGGGCACCGGCCTTGCCGAAAAGCCCTTCGTCCAGCAGCCGCGCGATGGCCTTGTGGCCGTCGGTGTTCAGGTGAACGCCGTTGTGGGTGAACTTAAATTTTGCGGCGGAATACGCCTTGAGTGTGGGTGTGAAAAGATCCACGAACGGCACGCCCACTTCCTTCGCCACCGCTGCCATCGCGTCGGTGTAGAGCTTGAGGTTCGCGTTGTTGGCCTTGCCGTCGGGAAGGTTCGGGTTGCCGAGATTCTCGTGGGCGATGGGGGAGACGAGCGCGAGCCGGGGCGCGCCCGCGCCGGAGTAGTTCTGCTTCCGCGTGTGCTCGATGAAGTGGGTGAGGTCGGTCTTGAACTTCGCCACGCCCGCCAGGCCGGCGAAGGACTCGTTGAAGCCGAAGAAGGCGAGGACGACCGTGGCCTTGCTGAAGGTGAGGTGCTGGTCGGGGGAACCGAAGTTCTGCGAACGCAGGCGGGCGGGGAGCACCTTGTCGCCCTTCGAGTAAGAGGAGTTCTCGATGACCAGCTCAGTCTTGAGGTCCACCTCGTCGGCGGTGAAGGCGAGGTTGCGGACGACCAGGTTGAGCTTCGGGAAGCGCTGGTGCAGGAGCGTCTCCCAGTGGTTGTCGTGCTGCATCCGTTCGGCGAGCGCGTTGCCGAGGAGACAGACATGGTCCCCGGGTTGGAGTTCGAGCCGCACGGGCGCGGAAGCCGGAGCTGCGGAGATCTGTATGGCTAATGCGAAGACGGCGGCAAAGGAGGCAAGGTGCTTCATGGTGACAGGCAGTTGAAAGACGGCCGGATTGTTGCCGCGTGTTCCAATGCGAGGCAAGCCGACAGGAGCAACCAAGCGAAGACCAAAAAAGGGAGACTGCCGCGGGCAAACAGGCCCGGCGGCAGTCTCTTCGCAAGAGAACTAACTATGACACACCCAAGCTGCTTTCAGGCCATTGCCAATTGTGGGAGCGGGACGCGGACGTGGTGGACCGGGTGATTGAACTGGAGCACCTTCCGGCACGCTTCGTCGAAGCCATTGACGAGAAAGTCATGGTGGCCGGAGCCGTTCCAGGCCGACTTGATGAGCACTGAGTTGCAGCCGGCTACGAAGGCAGCAGAGGCGTCCTGCCACTTGTCGCTGATCGCGAAACTGCGCTCCATGCCCAGGTGCCATCGGAAGGCAGCTTCGGTGAACAGGCCCCCGCTGGGCTTGCGGCAATCGCACCCGTCGCTTTCCTCGTGCGCGCACAGCAGGATGTCATCAATCGGCAGCGCGCGACGCAGCGCGTCATGCATCCGGTCCAACTCGCGGCGCGGGAGCAAGCCGCGCGCGACGTTGGGCTGGTTCGTGGTGACGAGGATGAGGTAGCCGGCGGCCTTGAGATGCAACAGCGACTCGCGCACGTCTTCGCGGACGCGAAATTCCTCCAGACACATTGGCGGCATCTGGCTGCCTCCGGCGACCCGCACTTGGTTCAGGACTCCGTCCCGTTCGAGAAACACGGCTGCTTTCATAGTTGCGACAAAAGCAGGTTCGCAGCCCAAGGTGCCCACCAAGGCGAAAAATACGGGAATCTCCCGATGAGATGAATTCTGCAGGGATGCCCTGATGGAGGGAGGTGAAGGTGAGAAAGTGAGAAGGGGAAACCTTCAACGCCTGCGTTGAGCGTCCTACTCCGTCACAAGATGCGGTCGTGCGCCCAGGGATAACGCGCCGTGCAGCCAAACTCCCGGCTCTGCTGGCCAGTGGGCGGCGTGTGAAAGGTCGTCGGGTCGAAGGATGCGCCAGCGCTGCGCAGCACCGTCTCCAGCAACGGGTGTCCGTAAGTCACACCGGGGAAAACCACTTCATTGCGATTCACGTCCACGACACGGGTCTGATCTGCTGAGATAATTACACGACGAAAAGGTTTCATCCGCTGCCGCTGGTGGGCGAGGAAAACGACCACTTCGTCCGGAGTGCTGCCGGTGAAGGTCGCCGCTACGCTCATTCCACGAGGTCCTTCGCTTCCTTAAAGCGCTGCTCCATACGCTTGATGATGGGCATGGCGCGCAGCATAGCGTTTTGCTCAGTCTGGCCCAGGAAGGGCTTCATCTCCACGCGCACGGCGGCGACCACCTCGCCGTTGCGGTCATGCATGGGCAAGGTTACGACCAACAAATCGCGGGGCTTATCCGTGCCGGTATACATCACGTCCTTGGCGATGACGTGCTTCTCCAGCTCACCACCGGGAGTGCCAAGCAACTTTTCATTCCGGCTGGCGACGACACGCAAGTCCTGCCCAGTCCCCATGGCGATGTAGATGACCACTTCAGAAATACTGGTCTTCTTCTCGAACAACTCACGAACAAGCACCTTGGCCAAGGTCTCGCGCGGAGTGTAGACCACCTTTGCGTCAGCGAAGTGGCTGACGGAGTCCGACTTCGTCCAGAACCCGAGCTTTCCGAACGCGAACGAGTTGTCGGTCAACGTGGGAATCGCCTCCTTGCCGTTGAGCAGGCAGCGGATTTGGTTGCCCTTGCACTCGACTGTCAGCTCGTGCCAGACACCACGCGCGATGGGCACCTCCGGCCCGATCGGCGCACTGCGGTCGCCGTTGACGAACTTGTAGAAGCGCAAGTTGTTCCCCAGCCCGCTGGCCCGGATGACGTAGTAGTTCTTCGCGTCCCGGTAGCGGAAGGCCACACCCGCCATCTGCTCCGTCCTGCCGTCCACACACTTGAACTTCGTCGTGAACGTGAAATCGCCGAACACCTCCTCGTCGAAAATCAGCGCCGGGAACCGCTCATCCGTCACGTCGGTGGAGAGTTGCGCGAGCACGCCGCTCTTGCCACCGCGCGGGACGTTGCCCGTCAGCGGCTGAAACGCAGTCGGTGCATCAGCCAGCACCACCTTCCAATCCCCAAGGCTGCCCGAACCAGTCAGCACGCTGACGAAACCGGCCGGCGGTTTCCCCTCCGGCAGCGCAGAGAAATCGAACAGCCGTTCCGCCGCTTGAGTGGCAGCGCAGCACAAGTTGACGGCTAACAGGATGACGAACCGGAGTAACATCGCGGCGAAACTAGCAGAAGAAACCGACGCGACAAGAGTTTGTCCGGCTATTGCCCCGCCATGTTTGTCAGCGGCGTCCACGATCGCGCAGGTGATACGGGCTTCTTGCCTCGGTTCGCGCCTTGAAACCCGGCGGCCGTGTGCGAGTGCTTGAAGACACCGACCGCGACGGCCGCTACGACAAGTCCACGTTGTTCGCCGAGGGGCTCAAGTTCCCCACCGGACTCCTCACGTGGCGCGACGGCGTCATCGTCACGGTCGCGCCCGAGATTCTCTTCCTACGCAATACGGACGATGACGGCGTGGCGGATGAGCGACGGGTGTTGTTCAGCAGCTTCGTAGAAGGAAACCAGCAACTCCGCGTGAACGGCCTCCGTTGGGGTTTGAACAACTGAGTTTACTGCGCGAGTGGCGCGCACCACGGCGGCTTCGGCACGACAACGAAGATCAAGTCGCACATCACGGGAAGGAGCACGCCCTTGGCAGCCGCGACTTCCGATTCAAGCCCGACACCGGCGAACTCGACGCGCAGAGCGGCCCGTCGCAGTTTGGCCGCAACCCGGACGACTGGGGCGACTGGTTCGGCGTGCAGAACTCGTGGCCGCTGTGGCACTACGTCCTGCAGGAGCATTACATCCGCCGAAACCCGCACGTGCCTGCGCCCGATCCCATCGTGCAAGTCGTCACGCCCAAGAACTCGCCCGTGCTACCGACGAGCCCCCTGGAGAAGCGGTTCCACAGCTCAACGAGGCGGGCCACTTCACAAGCGCGTGCTCGGGCATGATCTACCGCGACGACTACTCTTCGGCTCCGGCGTCATG
>SIBB01000142.1 GCA_009695395.1 Pedosphaera sp.
TGGATGCGGTGGATGATGTAGTCCGACCAAAGCTGCCAATAATTCACCGGCCACATGTGGTGCCGGTACCACGTCGTCCCTTCCAACCGCGTGCCGCCATCCGGCAGTGCGATCAACTGAAACTGTCCGCGTTCGGAGGCGAGGAACCCATCGAGGTGCGGTGGATGGACGTTTTTGTACGGCGTCCATTCCTCCATCGGCGGTGGATTTTTCGTCACGCCGAAACGGAGCAGGCGCGGCTCGTCCCAGATTTCAATCGGCTCAACGAATGGTCCCGTCGAAAACACACAGTGCCGCACTGCACCCGGACCGTGGCCAAAAATCTCCGCGCGTTGTGGATGCGCGATTCCAAGCCGAAACAGCCACTCAGTCGGCGGCGGCAATTCAGTGAAAGCGACCACATGCGGCCAAACGCGCGACGGCGGAGCCGCCACATCGAGTGAGGTTCTCACTTCGAGCAATGGTGCCGGCGCATCCGCGAACCGTTCACTACCGAGCATCAACGGCACAGCCAGAATCGCCGCGCAAAAGAGATGAGGTGATTGGTGTCGGCGTCGAGCGGGTTGCAACACGTGGCCGAGCATCGCCCCCACAAGCGCCAACGGTATCGCCAGCGGCGCGGCCATTACGATGCAGATGATTCCTTCGATCGCCAACACGACAAAACCAGCCGCCGCCGCAGTCACCGCGATGGCGGCAACGGCAAGGCTTTCCAGAAACGATCGGGGCACATGAACTCCATACAGCAGCGCGGCGAGAAATCCCGCGATGAACGGCAAGCCGAGGAACAATCCCCAGCCGTATTGCTTAAACCCGTGCGTGCCGAGAAGCGTTGCGCCCCACAGCAGCAGGCACGAAACCGTCACGCCGACCAGCGCGCTGCCGATCCGGCTGTGCGGACAGATGCGTTCCAGCCACATCGGTTCACGCGCGCCTTCCAAAAGCGGCCGTTCCGGTTCATCACGACGAGGCGCGAGTGAGGCGACGATAAACAGGAACCACTTCAACACGGGCACGACGAACAGGATGGTCAACCAAAGTGGCAACTGAGCCGAACGCAGTCGCTGCACCGTGAGCACGATGCCTGCCCATAAAAATGGCACCGAAAGTAGCAGTAGTTTCCAGCCGTGATTCTGCACGGCTTCTGGTGTCAACCAGTCGTTCTGGGACAGACCGCCTTGAAGATAATCCGTCAGATTGACTTGAGGCATGCCGAGCCACGTCGGCAACACGAAGCGGTCGAGGTTCCATTTGATGGCGAAAAGCACGAGACCCCACAACACGTAAGCACGGCGTCCGATAGTGCCGTGCCAGTTCCACAATTGGCTTGGTTTCATGGAAGTTCGAAAAAGACGCGACGACGACGCTGCGGGAGAACGTGATGACGATTCAGACACGTGCCAGAGGGCGGCATGTGCGCGAGGAGCGCTTTCAATCGCAGCCACCAGTGTGGCAAGAGCGTGGCGAGCGTGAGTTTCATGGGAGCTTCCTTTCCGGTTGCGGCGGCACGACGCATTGGCCGCCGAGACAGTAGCGGTTCGCGGCAATCCAGCGGTAGGCACGCCACGCGAGCGCGTTCACGCCGGGCAGGCGCAGGAGCCAGCCGAGCGGCGCGCACCAATCCGCGGCTTCCGCGAGCGCGATGAATGCGTCCACCCCGCCCAAGATGCGCCCATCGGCGAGGTGGAGTTTCATCTCAGCGGGCAACTCATTTTCCGCCAGACCAAGGTCCCGTCGGGCGGCTTCGGATTGGAATGGCACCAACTCGAAGCCGCCCTGCCGCGCGATGAAGCCGAACCGGCCCACCCAGCGCCGGCAGAACGGGCACGCGCCATCGTAGTAAAGCGAGCCCGCGCCGGTGGTAGGAGCGGGCCGCATGAGCGCGAGCGCGTAGCCGGTAGCAGCGCCGAAACAGAGGCCGTGGAACGCCAGCGCGCACGCATCACGGAACGGCCGCGATGCAGGCGGTGTCTCCCCGAAGCCCGCGCCCAGCATCGGGTTGATGAGCCACCAACTGGCCAGCAGTCCGGCGGCCCAGGCCAGTCCGCCGAGCAGCGGCCAAAGGAAGGTGCGGCGGAAGTTGCCGGCGGCGAGGAGCGGCCATTGCAGGAGGCCCATGACCAGTCCGAGGAGTAAGGGGGAATACCAGTTCACCACCCACGTCAGCGCGGCGGCCGCCAGCGTCAGCGCGGGCCACATCCACGCCCAGCGCACGGAGTCCCGCAGCAGGAAGGGTTGCACGACGCCGAGCAACAGCGCCGCCGGATATGGCGTGAACATGAACGAGTGCTTCTGCCCCAACGCCACCAACGCCCAGTGCATACCCCCCAGCGCCGCAACGTGGACGAGCGTCCAGCGGAGCCAAAAGGGGAATGACCGGAGCGGGTTCATGGCGGCTCACCTTCTGCCATCGCCGGCGTCGCCGATGGCGAGGAGCTTGCGCACCTTGTCGCCGAGCTTCACGAACTTGGTCAGCGCGGCGGTGGGCCACTGGCGGATCTGGCCATACCAGTTCGTTGTCAGTTCGAAGAAATCGTGCAGGTCTCGGAGCTTCTGCTCGGTGTATTTGTCGGTCTCCTTGTCCTTTTCGGCCTCGAGGATGCAGTCGCGCAGGAGGGTGAGCGTGGGGTCAATCTCGCGTTTCTTCCGCTCGTCGAGCACCACGCGAAACATCTCCCACACGTCCTTCATGCTCTCGAAATGATCGCGCTTGTCGCCCATCACGTGGATGAGCTTCACGATGCCCCAGCCCTGTAATTCCTTGAGGCTGGTGCTGACGTTGGAGCGGGCCACGCTGAGCGTCGCCGCAATCTCTTCGGCGTTGAGTGGTTGCGGTGAGATGTAGAGCAGCGCGTGGATCTGGGCGACGGTGCGGTTGATGCCCCAGCGCGTGCCCATTTCACCCCAGTGCAGGACGAACCGCTGTTCGACGGGTGAGAGGGTTTCTTTCATTTCTGTCTAAACAGAAATTACTGCAAATAACGCTGGCCGCAAGCGTTATTTTAGAGGGAGAGAAAACGGCTGTGGAAACCTGCGCGGCTCAGACCTCGTAGTCAAAGACCGCCACGCTCGCGACCTCCGGCAGGAGCAGGGTGCGGATGCGCTCGTGCTCGGGGTGCGGCAGGTAGGCGTCGCGGGCGGCCACGTCGGTAAAGGTCATCAGCAAGGCGTGAGTGTAGCCCTGAGTCAGTCCTTCGGGGCTGTTGTTCGTGCCGGCCGAGTAGTTCTCGATGCCGGGGATGCTCTCCGTCATTTCGAGTACCTCGTTGAAGAGGGTGTTGATCTTCTCCGAAGTGACCTCGGGTTTGAACTTGAACAAAACGATGTGGTTGAGCTTCGCCATAAAATAAAAATGCTTCACCGGCCGACATCGACCGGCAAAGCTCTGGTTTGAGTCTCGGGTTTACTTCGCGGCCAACGCGGCTTCGATCGCCTTGACGACCTCGGGGGCGTCCGGCTTGGTCCTCGGCTCGATGCGCAGGAGCACCTTGCCGTCACGACCAACGATGAACTTACCGAAGTTCCAGCCGATATCCTTGCCGCCCTCGCCGATGAGCGACTTGTAGAGCGCGTGGCGGTTCGCACCATTGACCTCGAGTTTGTCGAACATCGGGAACGTGGCGTGATACTTCGAGGAGCAGAACTCCTTGATTTCCGTGTTCGTGCCCGGCTCCTGCTTGCCGAACTGGTTGCAGGGGAAACCGGCCACGACAAGACCTTGCGCCTTGTACTTCTGATAAACCTCTTCGAGTTGCTTGTACTGCGGAGTGAGGCCGCACTTCGATGCGACATTCACCACCAGCACGACTTTGCCTTGGAACGGCTTCAGCGAAGCTTCCTTACCGTCAATGTCCTTGAGCGGAATGTCGTAAAGCGACTTGGTTTCGGCACGGGCGACGAGGGTCAGGATCAGCGAGCAGAGAGCGATTAATATTTTCATCGGGGCGGATTATGGAGAGGAACAAAGGAAAGTCAAACGCCGCGTGCGGTTAGTTCTGTTCGCTCGAACACCGCCGCAGGCCGACCTCGTGGGCGATGTCGTCGAACTCCTCGCGCGTCACCTGCTCGAGTTGCTTGCCGCGGTCTTTGAGCTTCTCGTTGATCTTGATGGCTTTCTCGGTCATCTCCTCGTGCGTCTCCTTCGAGCCGCCGACCATCGCGAAATTCTCGCCTTTTGTCACCCGCTTGTGGCCGTCAGAATCCAGCCCCAAGCCGAGGATCATCGCCTTCGTTTTCTTTTTTGGCGCTTTAGCCATTCGGGCAAAATTAGTTGGCCTCACCCCAAGTTCAAAGAAAAAAGTGCGCCTGTCAAAGCGCGCGAGCGGAT
Source organism: Pedosphaera sp. (assembly GCA_009695395.1). Taxonomy (GTDB): domain Bacteria; phylum Verrucomicrobiota; class Verrucomicrobiia; order Limisphaerales; family SXTU01; genus SXTU01. The sequence goes on from SIBB01000142.1 coordinate 4,328, forward strand.
TCCACGGTGGCGCATCCCCACTCCTCTGTTACTCTCACCGCGGCGATGAACCGCTTCGCGCAACAACTGGCCGCACGCCGCATCACACTCCAGCGAAGCGCGCTCGTCACGCTCCAGATCAACCTCGGCCGCCGCTGCAACCAAGCCTGCCGACACTGCCACGTGGATGCCGCACCGTGGCGCACGGAGATGATGGAGGCCGACACCGCAGCGCGCATTGCTGATTGGATTCGCCAGCACCGACCGCCGGTCGTGGACCTCACCGGCGGCGCGCCCGAGCTGAACGCGCACTTCCGTTTCCTCGTCGAGACGGCGCGCAGCACCGGCGCCCGCGTGATGGATCGCTGTAACCTCACCATCCTTGAGGAAGACGGCTTCGGCTGGCTGGCCGACTTCCTCGCAGCGAACGCCGTCGAAGTTATCGCGTCCCTACCTTGTTATCTTGAGGAGAACGTCCGGCGCCAGCGCGGCGACGGCGTGTTCGCCAAGAGCATCACGGCCCTGCGCCGGCTCAACGCCCTCGGCTACGGCACGCGATTGCCGCTCCATCTCGTGTACAACCCCATCGGTCCCACACTCCCGCCGCCACAAGCCGAGCTGGAAGCCGATTACAAAGAAGCGCTCGCGCGCGATCACGGGATCGTCTTCACCCGCCTCTTCACGATCACGAACCAGCCCATCGCCCGCTTCGCAGAAGACCTGCGCCGACAACATCGCTGGGACGAATACCTCGACCTGCTCACCACGAGTTTCAATCCCGCGACCGTCGAGGGACTCATGTGCCGAAACACACTGAGCGTCGGCTGGCGCGGCGAACTTTTCGACTGCGATTTCAACCAGATGCTCGGGCTACAACTCCGCAACGGTCATCCTCTGCATCTCTGGGACGTGACCCCGGCGGATCTCGCCGGCCGCGGCATCCAGACCGGCGCACACTGTCTGGCCTGCACCGCCGCCGCCGGCAGCAGTTGCACCGGCGCGGTGATTGACCCGGATCTCGACCTTTGAATTGTGCCGGCACCAGCCTGCCAAATAGGGGTTGCGAATCTTTTGATGATGTTTACCCTCGGCGGCGTCTTAGAATGTATGTTCAGCCACGTGATGCGGACTTTTTCGGAATGCTGTCGCCACTCGGCGGCGGTTTGTCCCTGAAACCGTTCCTCGCCGAAACTGAGCCTAGTACAGTAACAACAAACCCCAAAAACACATGAAGAAGCTCCTCACACTCATTGCTACCACCGTTATCGCCATCTCCGCTCAGGCCGGCGAATTCCCCGACATCAGCATCGCCGACCTCAAGAAGGCCATCGCTGACAAGAAGGTCACCATCATCGACGTGATGGGCTCGGCCTCCTTCAAGAAGGGCCACGTCCCGACCGCCGTTGATTTCACGGCCGTCAAGGCGAAGTTCGCCGAGTCCCTCCCGGCCGACAAGAACGCCCTCGTCGTTGCCTACTGCGGCGGCCCGTCCTGCAGCGCCTACAAAGCGGCTGCCAACGCCGCTGAGAAGCTCGGCTACAAGAACATCAAGCACATGTCCGCCGGCATCTCCGGTTGGCTTCAGGCTGGTGAGAAGACCGATAAGGTGAACTAAGATTTAATCCGTTTCAGAGGCGTCCCGCGCGAGCGGGGCGCCTTTTTTGTTTGCCGCGCACATCGTTCTCGCGATAGCTCTGGCTGCGAGACTTCAGTTTGATGAACGATAACAACCCGAAACCCAAACCACGCCTGCGCCTGCGCGTCTCGCCCACGGCGGAAAGCATCCTGCGCTCGGGCCATCCGTGGCTCTTCGCGGGCAGCGTGCGGGAACAGAACCGCGAAGGGGACTGCGGGGAGCTGGCTGTCGTCTTCGATCGGAACGATTGTTTCCTCGCCATCGGCCTTTACGATCCCGATTCGCCACTACGCCTGCGGGTGCTGCACGCGGGCAAACCGGTCACGCTCGATGCCGCATGGTGGAGCGCGCGCCTCGAATCAACACTGGCACGACGCCGGCCGCTGTTCGATGCCGGGACGACCGGCTTCCGCTGGATCAACGGCGAGAGTGATGGCTGGCCGGGGCTTGTGCTCGACCGTTACGACACGACGCTCGTCCTCAAGATTTACACCGCCGCATGGCTGCCGCGATTGGCGGAGATACTCCCGCTGCTGCTGGCCACATTGAAACCCGAGCGCGTCGTGCTGCGGCTCAGCCGGAACATTCAGGAACAAGCCGCGGCCAAGTTCCAGCATCACGATGGCGAGATGCTGCACGGTACGGCGCCGGATGGCCCCGTGATTTTCCTCGAGAACGGACTGCGCTTCGAAGCGGAGGTGTTGCGCGGGCAGAAGACGGGGTTCTTTCTCGATCAACGCGAGAACCGCCAGCGCGTCGGCGAACTGGCGCGCGGCCGCGAAGTGCTCAACGCTTTTAGTTTCTCCGGCGGCTTCTCGCTCTACGCGGCGCGCGGCGGGGCGACGGCAGCGGTGGACCTCGACATCAGCACGCACGCTCTCGAGAGCGCTGGACGCAACTTCGCATTGAACCAAGCGGACGCGGCCGTGGCGCGTTGCCGACACGAGACGGTGCAGGCGGACACGTTCGAGTGGTTGCGCGACACGCGGCGGCAGTTCGGCCTCATCGTGCTCGACCCGCCTTCACTCGCGAAACGCGAGACCGAACGCGCCGGCGCCATCGCCGCCTACGGCCGGCTTGCGACGGACGGCATCGCGCGATTGCTGCCCGGCGGCGTGCTCGTGGCGGCCTCCTGCTCGGCGCATGTGAGCGCGGAGGAATTCTTCAGCGCGGTGCGGCAATCTGCGCAGCGCGCGAAACGTGCCTTCACGGAATTGACGACGACGGGTCACGCACCGGATCACGCCGCAACTTTTGCGGAAGCCAATTACCTCAAAGCGATTTATCTGCGGCTTTGAGCGGAACAGGTGGGAAGCGGCGTAACTTTAGGGCCGAGCACCGACGGTCTCGGGCGTGATGATTTCGTAGATGAGATTGAACCACTCCACCGAAGTGCGCGGCTTCGTGACCGCGACGGACGGCTGAACTCGCGGGACGATGGCGACCTGCACCACGCCTTCCTGCAAGCGCCGGCGCAGTTCCGTACCGGCATTGCCGACCACGATGATTTTTTGCCCTTTCATTTCCGCGAGCGCCTCGTTGGACAGCGAAGGGAAACCGACGAGTGAAACGAAAAGACCGGCCCGAGCGTGGCGCTGGAAGATGCTGCGGAACTGATCCTGATTCAGGCCGTCATCGCCCATGGTGCCCGGCCGTTCGATCTCCATCGGTTCGGCGGCCAGCAGACTCATCCCCTTCTTTTGGGCCAATCGCTTGCCGAAGGCGGCTTGCTGCATTGTGCGATCGGGATTTTGACTCCGCGCTTCAGCAACGATCAAAACCACTTGGCCTTGATTGCCCAATACTCGAGCGGCCTCCTCGGCTGCCGCGATCCCGAGTCCTTCCGGCAACTGGGGATTACCTGACTGCTTGCGGAACTGAGTCAGATAAAGCGCGGTGAAGGAGGCGAGGATGCCGATGACGGCGAGAAAGGCGACGAGGTTCGGTTTGCGCATGTGAGGCGAGTTTGAGATGGATGGTTCGCGGGAACGCGGCGATTTCTTGAACCGAGAAGGTGGATTAAAGGGCGGTGGCGCGTGCCGGACGGAACGCGTCCGAGCGTGTCAGGGGCCGCCTCGCGATGCGTCGAGCCAAGGCGACCCGTTGTAATACCAAGTCTCGCCCATCAACTCCACGTGGCCGTCCACGAAGCTGACGTTCGCGCGTTTGTTGTGACGGTAAATCGGGCCGGCGTAGTCCGGGTCATTTGCGTTCAGTACCAGAGGGGTATACACGGTGGCGGTCTGGTTGGGATAAATCAGCAGCCAACTGCTGGCCTTGTTGCTGGGGGGGGTGCTGCCGTAGGGGGTTTGGACGCTGCCCTGCGGGTTG
>SIBB01000143.1 GCA_009695395.1 Pedosphaera sp.
TACACCTGCGACCTCTCCGAGTTGGCCACCAACAGCTACAAGGTGGACGTGAAGATGACGCTCACCGCGCCCGGTTGCGGCATGGGCCCGGTGCTCGTGCAGGACGTGCAGAACAAGCTCCTCTGCCTCGAAGGCATTGACGACGTGGCTGTGGAGTTGGTCTGGGATCCGCCGTGGAACCAAGGGCTGATGACCGAGGCGGCGAAGCTCCAACTCGGATTGATGTGAACTAACTTTTAGCCACGGATGAAACACGGATTTAAAACCGATTCAGTCACGTGGAATTTCGCCCCATCCGTGTTTCTTCCGACTTCAATCCGTGGCTAGAAAATGATTTCCATGCCTTCCTCTACTCCCGACTGGTCCGCCCTCCGCGCTGACTTCCCCATCCTCGACCAGACCGTTCACGGCCATCCGCTGGTCTATCTCGACAACGCCGCCACGTCACAGAAGCCACGCGCGGTCATTGAGGCGCTGGTGCGCTACTACGAGCGCGACAACGCCAATGTCCACCGCGGCATCCACGAGTTGAGCAACCGCTCGACCAACGCCTTCGAGGCGGCACGCGAACGGACGCGCAAGTTCCTCAACGCACGCAGCACGGAGGAAATCATCTTCACGCGCGGAACCACCGAGGGCATCAACCTCATCGCCAACGCGTGGGGCAACGCCTTCGTGAAGGCCGGCGATGTCATCCTCCTCACCGAGATGGAGCACCACAGCAACATCGTGCCTTGGCAGATGCTCGCCGAACGCACGGGCGCCAAGCTCCGCTACGTCCCCATCACCGGCGACGAAGGCTTGCTGGACTTGGACAAGCTGGACTCCCTGCTCACGCCCGAAGTGAAGCTCTTCGCGATGGTCCACATCTCGAACGCCCTCGGCACGCTCAACCCCGTCGCCGACCTCTGCGCGCGCGCGCGGCGGCTCGGCATCACGACCCTCGTGGACGGCGCGCAGAGCGCGGGGCATATGACGGTGGACGTGCAGGCCATCGGCTGCGACTTCTACGCGTTCAGCGGCCACAAGATTTGCGGCCCCACCGGCATCGGCGTGCTTTACGGGCGCAAGGAAGTGCTGGAGCAAACCCCGCCGTGGCAGGGCGGCGGCGAGATGATTTCCACGGTGGACTACTTCAAGAGCACGTGGAACACGCTCCCGCACAAGTTCGAGGCCGGCACGCCGGACATCTCCGGCCCCATCGGCTTGCACGCTGCGCTGGACTACCTCGACGCCGTCGGCCGCGAGAACATCTTCCGCCACGACCTCGAACTGGCTACCTACGCCTACCAGCGTTTGAGTGAGCTGAAAGGCGTGCGCCTCTTCGGCCCCAAGACCGAGCGCGGCGGCCTCGTGAGCTTCCTGCTCGACGACGTCCACGCGCACGACGTGGTGACCATCGCCGACCGCTACGGCGTGGCGCTGCGCGGCGGGCACCACTGCACCCAGCCGCTGATGAAGAAGCTCGGCGTCCCCTCCACGGCGCGCGCGAGCTTCTACTTCTACAACACGAAGGCCGAGGTGGACCGGTTCATCGAAGTGGTGAAGGAGATTCAGAAGTTCTTTGGGGTGTGAACGAGGCGGTGAGGCGGGTTGGCTGACATCCGGCTGAATCTGGGTGCTAATGAGAGTCGCCAAGACCTGACTTGCGACTGCTGCTTTTCACTTCTGACCATTGCCTTCGGACCGCGAGGTGTTCGCTCCCTGCCCTGCTCGCGGGCTTGCCAAAAAACTCCGCAGCATCTCCCGCACGGAGTCGAACGCAATTTCCTCCAAGATAATCTGGCCCCGAGGAATCCAGCAGACTTCCGAGACTTCACCTGGGTCCGCCTGCGCGGACTTCTGCTCCACGTGCCCGAGGTAGAAGAAGTCCAGCACCTGATACGTGACGCCTCGGTAGTGATACTGGTTGGGCTGCGAGCAGAGGTAATCGAGCCGCTCCACCTCCATCCCCACTTCCTCGCGAATCTCCCGGCGCAGCGCGTCCTCCGCCACCTCGCCCGCGTCCACGAAGCCGCCGGGCACGGAGAGTTTGCCCCGGTGCGGATCCTTCGCGCGGCGAATCAGCAGCACCGTGTCGTCCGGCGCGAGCAGCACGGCTCCGACGGCGATGGCGGGGTTGAAGTAGAAAAGGAATCCACACGCCGCGCACAGGAACGGCGCACGCCCGGCCTCGGCCGCAGACTTGCCGCACTTCGGACAATGTCGGAACGCGTCGGCGGGCTTCATCTGGGTGAGACTCTTGCCTCAATATCCGCCCGCGCCAATGGCTCCGCCGCAGCCGTCCTGCCCCTGCCCTGCCTTCTCAGCCGCCTCGCGCCGACGATACTCGTCCATCATCGCCGCCGTGGCCGTCGCACCGCAGCGGGAGCCGCTGAGGTCGCGCACCTTGATGAGGCCATCAAGGTCGCGCACCCCGCCGGCGGCCTTTACCTGGACCTTGGCGGAGACGCTCGCCCGCATGAGCGCGAGGTCGTGCTCGGTCGCGCCCTTGTAGTTGTAGCCGCCATCGGGCTGCTTCACGAAGCCGTAACCAGAACTCGTCTTCACCCAATCCGCGCCGGCCTGCTCCGAGATTTGGCAGAGCAGCTTCTTGAAAGCGTCGCTGTCCAAGCCCGCGCCGCCCTTGGTGAGATAGTCGTTCTCGAAAATGACCTTCACCTTCGCCCCGTGCCGATGCGCCTCTTCGCAAACGACGCGGATGTCGTTCGCCACGTAATCCCAGTCGCCCGTGAGCGCCTTGCCGATGTTGATGACCATGTCGATCTCCGCCGCGCCGTCCTGACAGGCGAGCCACGTCTCGTAGCGCTTCGACTCCGTGCAGGAGTTGCCATGAGGAAAGCCGATGACAGCTCCGACCAACACGCCGCTGCCCTGAAGCAACTCCACCGCGCGCTTCACCGCGTAGGGCTTGATGCACACGGACGCGACCTGATACTTGGCGGCAACTTTGCAGCCGTCCTCCAGCTCCTGGTCTGTCATCGTCGGATGCAGGAGGGAGTGATCAATCATCTTCGCCAGTTCTTCGTAGGTGTATTTCATGTCTGTCAGGGGTCGGAGAATCCCTAAAATCGCGCCTGGGGGAAACGCGGGAGGTGAGCAGGTGAGAAAGTGTGAGGACGCCAGCCGTTGCCCACTCCCCGGCTCTACCGATACGGCTGGTGCAGCTCCACCTTCGTCGCGGATTTCCCGCGCATCTTCACGTTCAGCATCTCAACGCCCACGCTGAAGGCCATTGCGAAGTAGATGTAGCCCTTGTTCACGTGCTGGTGGCAGCCCTCCGCCACGAGCATCGTGCCGATGAGAATGAGAAATGACAGCGCCAGCATCTTGATCGTCGGGTGCCGGTCCACGAAGCGGCTGATCTGCTCCACGAAGATTAGCATCACGATCATCGCGAGGATCACGGCGGCGATCATCACGCCGATCTGCTTCACCATGCCAACAGCTGTGATGACCGAGTCCAGCGAGAAGACGATGTCAATGAGCAGGATTTGGATGATGACGCTCACGAAGGTCGGCGCGAGGCGATTGGTCACGGAACCGTCCTCGCCCTCCAGCTTTTCGTGAATTTCCTTCGTGCTCTTGGCGATGAGAAACAATCCACCCAGCAGAAGAATCAAATCTTTGCCCGACACCGCGAGGTCCCAACTGAAGATGCGCGCCTGCCAGAACGGCTTGTCCAGCGAGACCAGCCACGCCAGCGAGCACAGCAGCAGGATGCGCGTGATGAGCGCGAGAGCGAGTCCGACCTTGCGGGCCTTCGCCTGCTGCTCCGCCGGCAGCTTGCCGCTAAGGATCGAGATGAAGATGAGGTTGTCTATGCCCAGCACGATCTCCAGCAATGTGAGCGTGAAGAGGCTGATCCAAATTTGGGGGTCCGAAAGCCATTCCATAACGCGGCGAAGCGTAGGGGGCGGCAGACACTTTGCAAACTCCGAACACGAATATCTCGGAGAACGAGGGGCGCTGGGTCTGTGGGTGCGATGCTGAACACCTCGCGCAGTCGCCCAGTAGTGCTGTTTATAGCGTCACCGTTGGACTCGGCGCGTCCTGCGAAGTGGACTCGACAGCGATGTGCGTCGCCCCGAGACGCTGCAATCGCCCCCCCACCGCTGCGCGCGCCAGTTCCGGGCGATTGCAGTCGCGGCTCAAATGGCCGAGGTAAATCCGCGTAAGCTCGGACGAGACGATTTGCTCGGCGACATCTGCTGCGGCGTCGTTGGAGAGGTGTCCGTGACGGCTCAGGATGCGTTGCTTCGTGCTCCACGGACGTTTCGTATCGTCTTGCAGCAACTTCAAATCGTGGTTCGCCTCCAGCACGAGCATGTGTGCCGGGCGCACGCGTTCGAGCACGAGCTTCGTCGCGTGGCCGAGGTCTGTGAGGAAACCAATGTTTCCGGCAGCCGTGCGCAGCAGAAAACCGACCGGGTCCTGCGCGTCGTGCGGGACGCTGAACGTGTCCACCGTGATGTCCCCGATGTCGAAACTCGCTCCGGTGACGAAGTGCCGCCCATCGAGGCGTGTCTCCAACTGCCGTTCCGTGGCCTCCTGCGTAAGCCGGTTGCAATACACCGGGATGCGCAGCTTCGCAGCGATGGTCGTCAGCCCCTGCGTGTGGTCAATATGCTCATGCGTGAGCAGGATTCCCGTGAGCGTCTCCGGCGTTCGGCTGATCGAGGCGAGCCGCTGGCGGATTTGTCTCCCGCTGAAGCCAGCATCTATCAGCAAGCGAACCTCCGGCGTCTCCAAGTAGGCGCAATTGCCCCCGGACCCGCTGCCTAAAATGGTGAACTGAACAGACACGACGCTAAGAACGCTTCTCTCAACCGCTTCAGGTCCGGATATTCTTCGGCCCGCCACCTTCCGGCACGATCATCTCGAACGTCGGGATACGCACGACCACGCGCAGGCCCTGCTCGTCCACGCCCAGATAACTCCCCTGCGCGATGGCCCGGGCAGTGTCGAGGATGTGTCGGCTGTTGTAGCTGAACTTCTCGCCGGGGCGCAGCACGGGGAACTCACCCACCACACCGTCGCCCTCAATAGCCGTCACTTCGTCGCGCGAATTTGTTACGACCCATTTGCGAGCCTTGATGGTGACGGTGCGGTCGGAGCCGTTGTGGATGCTGATGAAATAGACGAAGGAGTGCGGCTTGTCAGGAGGCGACGGCAGCTCTGGCGCATAGACGAGCCGGTCCAGAGTCACGCTCAGGCCGGGCAGTTCAAGGAGGTCGTTCTTCACAATCGGTTCAACCCGTGGTCACCGGGCGGACGAAGAGTGACGGTTGATGGTTCGAACTCCAAGCTCTTGCGGACTGCAGCGCCGGTAAATGGATACGCGGCAAACGAATCAACAGCTCGTCGGCACTTCCTGCAGGACCTCGACGCAGTGCGGAATCGCGCCGACCACGAAGCCGAGGCACTCCACCGCACCGCTGGGCTTGCCCGGCAAACAGATGACAAGCGTCTGGTCCACGACTGCTGCGAGGTTGCGAGAGAGAATCGCGTTCTTGGTAATCTTCAACGACTCCATCCTCATCACCTCACCAAAGCCCGGCAGCTCGCGGAGGGCAATTTCCCTCACGGCCTCCGGCGTCACGTCGCGGAGCGCCACGCCCGTGCCGCCGGTTGTCAGCACGAGTGAGCAGCCTCGCGCGATGTGCTCGCGGATGGCGCGCTGGATGTCCCGCTTCTCGTCTGGGACGAGCGCGTCGGCCAGCAGCGTCCAGCCGTAGCCCTCGGCCGCCTTCTTCAGAGCCGGCCCGCCGAGGTCGTCGTAAAGGCCCTTCGAGGCCCGGTCTGAAATCGTGATGATGCCGACTTGAATTTGCATGGTTGAGTTCTAACGCAAAGACGCAGTCAAGCAAGCCCGTCAGCACTTCGTCCCGGGCCTTGCCACTTCCTCACAGCAGCCCCTGATACGCCAGCCACAGCGAGCGGTAATACTTCATCACCCGGATCGGGTCGGTGCTCGGCGGAATCTCGGCGAAGGTGAAGCCGGTGAAGCCGATTTCGTTCAGGCCGGTGAGGAGCTTGCGGAAGGGATACTCCTCCAGATAGAGGTCGCGCATGTGGACGGTGAAGATGTGTTTCTTCACGAGGTTGAAGTTCGCGTCCCAGCCATCGCCGAAGATGTCGGACTGGTTCGAGTTCCAGCAGAGGCCGACGTTCTTGTGGTCGGCGGCGTCGAGGATGGTCTTGATGTGCTGGAGGAGCGAGGTGCCGGTGCCGTGAACTTCGAGACGGATCTGCTGGCCGTGCTGCGCGCCGAACTCGCCCAACTCGCGGAGGGACTTGCCGATTTGCGCGAGCGTCTTCTCGACGGGGACTTCCTTGGGCAGGCCGTTAGGACGAACCTTCACGCCGGTCGCACCCACGTCTTCGCCGAGGAGGATGTATTCCTTGGTGGCCTCGATGTCCTTGCGGAGCTTGGCCTGGTCGGGGGTGTGGTAATCGAACGCGCTGCCGAGGCTCCAGAGCTTGACGGGCGAGTCGGCGAAACGCTTCTTCACCTCGGCACGCTCCTGCTTGGAGAGCTCAACCTCGACCTTGTGGGCGTGGCCGGTGCGCAGCTCGACGCCCTCGAACTTTGCCTCGGTGCAGTTCTGGATGAGGGTGGGAACATCCCACTTCTCGGCCAGGTTATAGGTGACGGTGCCGAGGTGCATCTTCGAGGGCTTGGAGAAGAGCGGCGATTTAACCTCGGGCAGCCTGACTTTCTCCGCTGCGGAGGTGCTGGCGGCGAGGGCGGCGGAACCGAGAGCGGAGGTGAGAAAGGCGCGGCGGCTGGTGTTCATATCGGTGATTTGCTGCCATTGGAAATAGCAAATCGCGGGGCAGAGTCACGCGGATTCCCAAGTCAACGCTTGCCAAGGCGCGGGCTGGCCGGGACTTTACCCGCATCGTTCGCGCCGAACACAGTTTGAGCTTCGGCAGCCGGGAAAGTTCCCCGGCTCGGTTCTCCCCTGCCCTGCCCCGACTCACATGAGTGACGTAGAAGCCCAGCGGCTGGAGGCGCTCCAGCGCTACCACATCCTCGACACGCCGGCGGAAGCGGCGTTCGACGACCTCGTGCAACTCGCGGCTCAGCTCTGCAACACACCCATCGCGGCCGTCTGCCTGGTGGACGCCGGACGGGTTTGGCTCAAGGCGAGCACGGGTATCACGACCCTCGAGGTCCCGCGGGAGAAGTCCTTCGCGGCGCACACCATCCAGCAGGCTGGGACGCTTGTGGTGCGAGACACGCAGGCTGACGAGCGGTTTCGCGAGCATCCGCTGGTGAAGGACAACCCGCCGGTGCGCTTCTACGCAGGTTATCCGCTTATCACGCCGGAGGGCCATGCGGTCGGCGCGCTCTGCGTGATGGACCGTGTGACGCGCGGGCTCACGGGACAGCAGGCGCTGGCGTTGCAGCGGTTGAGCCGGCAGGTGCTGACGCAACTCGAGGTGCGCCGGCACGTCGCGGACCTCGAGCGGGAGATCAAGAAACAACAGGAGACGGAGGATGCGCTGCGGTTCACCGAGGCGATGTTCCGCGGCATCTACGAGAATGCGACGGACGGCATTTTTCAGACGACGCCGGAGGGCAAGTTCCTTTCCGCGAACCCGATGCTGGCGAAGATTTACGGCTTCGCCACTCCTGAAGAACTAGTGACGGCCTTGAGTGACGTGTCGCGCCAGCTCTACGTGGACCCGGCGAGGCGCGAGGAGTTCGTGCGGCTCATGCGGGAGAAGGAGATCATCCAAGGCTTCGAGTCGCAGGTCTTCAACGCGAAGGGCGACATCATCTGGATCGCCGAGAATGCCCGCGCCGTGCGCGACGCGGATGGGCGCGTGCGCTACTACGAGGGCACGATCGAGGATGTCACCGAGCGCAAGCACGCGGAAATCGCGGTGCGCGAGGCAGAGCGGCGATTCCGCTCCATCTGGGAAAAGTCCGCCGACGGAATGCGGCTCACGGACAGGAATGGCATCCTGCGCGCGGTGAACCCTGCCTACTGCCGCATCGTGGGCATGAGCGAGGGGGAACTGATTGGCCACTGCTACACGGTCAGTTACCAGGAGTGTGAGGAGGTCCACCGGCTCCACGCCCTCTACCGCGAAAGTTATCAGAGCCGGACCATCCCGGAGCATCTCGATCGCAACGTCATCTTCCGCAACGGGCGCAAGGCGATGCTCGAGCTCTCCAACTCGTTCGTGGAAAATGACGGGCAGGAACCGCTCATCCTGAGCATC
>SIBB01000144.1 GCA_009695395.1 Pedosphaera sp.
GAGCGACCCTGCCCACCTGCGCAGCGGGATGAAGGGCTTCGACTGGTGCTTCCACGTCGCCGCCAGCTACCACCTCTGGCTGCCGGACTACGCGCCCATGTTCGCCGCGAACGTGGAGGGCACGCGCAATGTGCTCGAGGCCGCATTCCGCGCCGACTGCTCGCGCATCGTTTACACCAGCACCGTCGGCTGCATCGGACTGCCCAAAGAAGTGAACGGCTCGCTCACGCCGACCAACGAGGACACGCCCGTGTCCGAGGCTCAAATGAGCAACCCCTACAAGCTGTCAAAATGGCGCGCAGAGGTCGTGGCGCGCGAGTTGGTCAAGCGCGGACTGCCCATCGTCATCGTGAATCCCAGCGCGCCCGTCGGCCCGCGCGACGTGAAGCCCACGCCCACTGGGAAGGTCATCGTGGACTTCCTCAACCGCGCCATGCCCGCCTACCTCGACACCGGGCTGAACTGGGTTCACGTCCGCGACGTGGCGATCGGGCACATCCTCGCGGCCGAGAAGGGCCGCGTCGGCGAGCGCTACATCCTCGGCAACGCGGAGGGCAACTGGACGATGCGCGAGGCGTTCGCCGTGTTGCAGGAAATCACCGGTGTGCCCGCGCCGCGCGTTGCGCTGCCCTACTTCATCCCGCTGTTTGCGGCCTACGTGGACGAGGGAATTTCCAAGCTCACCGGCAAGCCGCCAAAAGCCCCGCTGGCCGGCGTGCGCATGGCGAAATACAAAATGTTCTTCAACCCAGCCAAGGCCATCCGCGAACTCGGCCTGCCGCAGACACCGCCGCGCCAAGCACTGGAGGATGCCGCCGAGTGGTTCCGGCAGAATGACTATTTGAGGCGGTAGAGCGCCGCCCTCAGAACCCGCCGCTCGCAACCGTCGTGTTCATGCGGACAAAGAGCTTCACCTTGGAACTCGCCGGCCAAAGCGAAGCGGGATCGTCGCTGGCGTCGCCGAGTTCGCCCAAGTCAACCGGCACCGGCGCGCCGGAGCCTGAGAACGGCGGCATCCGCAGCCACTCCGCGTGACCGTCAGCGGCGGTGGCGGTCGAGCCCCAACTGTGGCGCACGTTGCCCCACCGCTGGAACTGGCCGCTCGGCGACGCCACGTTCCACTGCATCCGCACGCTGTTGAAGGTGGCGGCGGGGAGAGTGAACTGGCCGTTGGTGGTGTCCTTTTCGGTGAAGACGAGATACTTGGACGCCGAGGCGATGTGCACGCGGCGGATGGGCTGGGCGGCTGAAAATCCCGGATCACGAATGAGATGACGGTTCGCGCGGTAGTCCTCCGCGTAACCGCCCCAGCCCAGCGTGGAATCCTTCTCCGCCGGGCAGATATAGACCTTGGTCGCGACTCTGGTGGTGAGGACGCCGTTGGTGGAACCGCCGAGGTAGGACAGGTGCGCGCCCGGCCATGTCGTCAGGTCGAGGAGCACGTTCAGCGGGATCATGGCCATCGTCACGCCGGTGACATTCGACCCGAAGTGAAACTTGTCGTCGTAGTCGTCGGAGTAAAGGTTGGCCGCCAGACCCAACTGTTTGTTGTTGTTAAGGCAACTGGCGGTCTTCGCCTTTGCCTTTGCCTTGGAGAGCGCGGGCAAGAGCATCCCGGCAAGGATCGCGATGATCGCGATGACGACGAGCAGTTCAATCAGGGTGAAGGCGAACGAGCGAACGCAGCGGGCGAGAACAGAGCGAGTCTTCATGAGGTCAACGGGTCTTATGCATGGAACGCCTGATTCCCAGACCGTGCAACTGGAAAAGTGGCGGGACTCCATGCCGTTCAAGCCAGTTCGCGGATCACATCCCCGCCGGTCTGCAAGGGGCGGGCGCGGCCACCGCGGTCCTCGAAAAAGCCGTTCGGGTCAATGCCGAGTAGATGGAAAATCGTCGCGGCCAAGTCCTGCGGCCGCTGCGGGCGGTCCGCCGGATAGCCGCCGATGCGGTCACTCGCTCCGATGACCTGCCCGCCCCGAACGCCGCCGCCAGCCAGCGCGATGGAGAAGCAATGGCCCCAGTGGTCGCGCCCGCCGCTGCCGTTGTGCTTGGGCGTGCGACCGAACTCGCCCATCGTGACGACGAGCGTTTCGTCCAGCAATCCGCGCTCGTGCAGGTCCGTGAGCAGCGCGGCGTAGGCGGAGTCGAACTGCGGGCAAAGCACGTCGCGCACACGCTCGGCATTTTTTTGGTGCGTGTCCCAGAGCGGGTTGCCCACGTCGGTGTCACCCTTTTCGCGCGGCCAGTTCACCTGCACGAGGCGCGCGCCGGACTCGATGAGCCGACGGGCGAGCAGGCAGCTCTGGCCGAACTTGTGGCGACCGTAGCGGTCACGCGTAACAGGTTGCTCGCGCTCCAGCTCGAAAGCGGCGCGCGTCGCGGAGTTCTGCACGAGATCGAAGGCGCGCTGTTGCACGCGATCCAGCGCGGCGATGGATTCGCTCCGCGCGGTGCCTAGAAAGTGGTCGTCGAGCTGGCGCAGCAAGCTGGCACGCTCGGTCACACGCAGCGCGGAGACGCCGGCGGGGAGCTTCAAACCGTCGATCTCGAAACCCGACGCGGCGGGATCGCACTTGAACACGGAGGGATTCCACGTGTGCCCCATGAAGCCGCCGTCCTGGCCCGGCCAGGTGATGTTCGGGTTGTTGTGGATCACCTCGGGCAGCACCACCGAGGAGAAGGGCGAGCGCTCGGTGGGCTTCAGCGCGCCGATCACGGCGGCGAGGCTGGGCCAGTCACTCGTGCTGGGCGGCAAGCTCTCGGCCTGTGACTCGTGCCGGGAGCCGGTGAGCATCCAGTAGCCGCTCGTCGCGTGGCTGTTCACGTCGGTGAACATGGAGCGGACAACTGCCATGCGGTGCGCGAGTTGCGCAGTGCGCGGCAGCAGCTCACTGAAGTGGATGCCCGGAACGCTGGTGGCGATGGGTTTGAACTCACCGCGAATCTCCCGCGGCGCGTCCGGCTTGGGATCGAAAGTCTCGTGCTGCGGCGGGCCGCCCGCGAGGTAGAGGATGATGCAGTGCTTGGCCTTGCCGAAGGTGCCGCTGTTGGGCACGACGGCACGGGCTTGAGCTTGGAGGAAGCCGCCGAGGGAAAGGCCGAGTGAGCCAAGCCCGCCAACGCGCAACCACTCGCGTCGCGAGGCATGCTCGCGGAGGGAGAGTTGGGCGGGCGAAGTCATAATCGGAACGCGGACGCCCAAGTCCGCGCTCATCACTTCTCTTTCGCAAACCGCTCGTAGGCGGCGGCGATGCTCGCGGACTTCTCGTCACCTTTGTGGAAGAGGATGCGGTAGCGGAGTTTCAACTTCTCGCCCGGCTTCAGCGTGTGCGCGGCGTCGGGCAGATTCTTGTCGAGGCTCTTGCTGCCAAAAGCGTTCGCGGTGAACAGGCCGTAGTCGCGCACATGCCAGGGCGTGGGGTGCCGAAAGCTCGTGGGATGCTCCATGAAAGCGACGCCGAGATGCTCGCCTTGAACGGGGCCGTTGTAATCCACCCACTTGGCCCGCTTGGCCCACGTGTCCTTGTCGGTGATGCCTTCGCTGTTGATTATCTTGCCGCCCAGCTTGGAGGTCAGAGCCATCGAGGTCGGCAGGCGCAGGCTGAACCCGGCGTCCTTCATGTCGGCGAAAACGACCGGCTCGCTGGTGCTGTTGTGAAAATCAATCTCCACATCCACAGACCGAGAACTGGCGTCCGCGCGGAAGGTGAAGCGGCGGGTGTCCTCCATGATCTTCTTGCCGCTCTCGAAGCCGATGTAGTCGTTGGCGACCGTGATCACGGCCTTGTCCGCTGTCGCAGAGACCTCCTTGAACTCGCGGTGTTTCGTGACTCCGAGGTGGGCGAGCTTGGCCTTGAACGCGTCGGGCTTGGATTTCAACCCTTCGAAGGAGGAGCTGTCATGCCAAAACTCAAAACCGTTGATGTTCTGGTGGCCGAAGTAGAACGAGCGGTGGTGCGGGTGGTCGTGCTGCTCCCCGTCCACCTTGTCCATCGGGTAGCGGCGGGTCATCTCTTTGCCCGTCGGGCCGACGACCGGCCAGAGAATGGGCTTGTTCTCCGAGAGAGTGACGTATTCGGTGAACGGTTTGCCGTCATACTTGACCACCACGCCAGCGGCAGACTTCTCGGTGCTGAAGCCCTTCTTCTCGGCAGCGAGCAGGGGCGCGACCACGAGAACGCAGGCAACGGTGGCGACGAAAAACTGACGGCAGGAAATGGAATTGCTCATGTGAATGGTTGGATAATGCCAGCGTTGGACGGCAGGGGGGAGGAAAAAGTTCGGGGAACCTTCACAGCACGCGACACGGACCAAGACGGCGTGAAATTTAAACCGCTGACCTCACCAGTTCACACTCGGAGTGAGATTACGGCGAAGAAAAAATCCGCCCTCACTCCGCCGCCGCCAGCTCCATGTCCCGCGTGAAGTAAATGATGCGTCCGCAGTGCGGGCAGGCGTTTAGCTCCGACTGCGACTGGCAGGCGACCATCACCTGCGTCGGCAATCTCATGTGGCAGCCGCCGCATGCGCTGTGCTGGATGCCGACGATGACGTTCTCGCCCTTGCTCTTGAGCAGCCGCTCGTAACGGAAGAGCGCGCCTTCCTCGACGGCACTGGCCAACTCCGCACGGTTCGACTGCAACTCGGCCAGGCGTTGCTGGAAATTCTCCTCGCGCTTGCCCAACTCGGCCACCTCCGCCTCCACGTCCTTCTTGGCACTGGCGGCGGCCTTGGTCGTGGTGGCGACCTCCTTCGCGACCACGTCCGCCTGCTCCATCAGTTCGAGTATCTGATCCTCGAGCTTGGAGATGCCGCCCTTGCATGTCTCGATCTCGTGGGCCAAGGCGCGATACTCCTCGTTCTTCTTGGTCTGGAACTGCTGGAGCGAATATTTGGAAATCCTCTCCTTGAGCGCGTCCACATCCAGCTCGAGCTTCTTCTTGTCCGACTCCGTCTGCTTGGCACGGAGCTTGGCCGCGTCCAGCGCCTGCTGTGAGCTGCTGGCAAGGTTCTGGGCCCGGGCGCGCTGGGGCGCGATGGACGCCAGGTCGGCTTGGGTGCGGTGGAGATTGCGGTCGCGGTCTTGGAGGACGAGGAGCTTTTCTATGGCGTCGAGCATGAGCGGCTTTCTTTCTTCGCGAAAAGTATCGGCCATGCTAGGCCAAGTCAATGCACGCGGGGCGCGAAGTGCCCGGCGGGAAATTCTTTGAACATCCACCTCGGCTCCCGTTCCAAGCTGACACTATGAAGACAAACCGATTCTGCACCGCCCTCTGCATGCTGGCGCTCGCTGGCTCTCAAACTCTTTCCCCGCTCCACGCCGCGCAAAAGGAATCCGCCGCCATCGCTCTGGCCCGCCAGTTGAACCAAGCTTTCATCGAGGTCGCCGACCAGGTCTCGCCGTCGGTCGTCGTCATCCGCGTGGCGCAGAAGCAGGGCCGCTCAATTCTCGGGTTCGAGACCGAGGGGAATCCCTTCTACGAAATGCTCCCACGCGAGTTCCGCAAGCAAATGGAGGAGCGGTTGGAGAAGCAACGCAAGCAGCAGGCGGAAGCGCAGTCCGGACGCCCGCCGCAGTTCAACGGACAAGGCAGCGGCGTCGTGATCCGCGAGGACGGCTACATCCTCACCAACCGCCACGTCGTCGAGGACGCCGAGCGCATCGAAGTTCGCTTCAAGGACGGGCGCACCTTCCCCGCCACCATTCGCGGCGTGGACCCGCGCTCAGATGTCGCCGTGCTGAAGATTGAGGCGAAGGGTCTGCCCGCAGCGAAGTTCGCCGACTCAGACAAGACCCGCGTGGGCGAGTTCGCCATCGCGATTGGCGCGCCGTTCAACTTGGATTACAGCGTCACGTTCGGCCACGTCAGCGCCAAGGGCCGCACCGACCTGCTCCCCGGCGTCTCCCCCGGCACGCCGATGGACCAGGACTTCATCCAAACCGACGCGAGCATCAACCCCGGCAACAGCGGCGGCCCGCTGGTCAACATCAGTGGCGAGATCATCGGCATCAACACCCTCATCCGCGGCCTGAGCTCCGGCATTGGCTTCGCCATCCCCTCGAACCTCGCACGCGACCTCTCCGACGCGCTCATCAAGGACGGCAAAGTGGTCCGCGCCCGCATCGGTCTTGTCATCAATGAATTCAGAGGCACCACAGAGCCAGGTGCTAAGAACCTCAAAGGACCGACGGTCGGTATTCTTGTCGGGCGCACCATCGAGGGCGGCCCTGCAGCCAAGGCCGACATCAAAACGGATGATATCGTCACTCACGTCGAGAGCACTCCCGTCGCCAACGCCCAGCAACTCCGCAACGCCCTTCGCAACAAAGTCGGGCAGTCCGTCAGCCTCAGCGTCATCCGCAACGGAAAGACCATGAAGATAAAAGTCGTCCCCGAGCTCTGGCCTGACGAGCCGCCGGACATGGTGGCAACGAGCAGCAAGAGCAACGGAGTCCAGTCCGACGACCTCGGAGTCACAGTGAAGCCGCTCACGCGCGAACTCGCCAGAGTTCACGGAGTGAAGCTCACCGAGGGCTTGATCGTGACCGAGGTGGAAGCTGGCAGTCCCGCCGCCAAGCGCAGTATCAAGGCCGGCACCATCATCACCGAGGTCAACGGCAAATCCGTGTCCGACCTGACAGACTTCAACGAAGCGCTCAAAGGTGCCGATCTAAAGAAAGGCGTCCGCCTGGGCACGATCAGCGGCGGGTCCAACAAGGTTGAAGTGCTGAAGTCCGGGGAATGAATTGAGGCGGACTCGTCCTAACGCACCGAGTTCCGCCTCCACCTCGACGGCTACTTACTTGGGCCGCGTCATCTGGAACGTCCCGTGGTCGAAGGACGCCTTGTAAGTCGAGAAAAAGTTGGTCACCGACGCCTTGCCCTCGTAGCGATACACGCCGTAGGCCTTGCCCAAATCCTCCGCGCCGCTGAACTGCCACTGCCCTTCCGCCGCTGGACGCACGTCAAACTTCGCCTCCATGCCGAAGCTGAAGATGAAGCCATACTTGGCGTGGAAACGCGTCTCATACTGCCCGTTGTCCAGCGGGCGGATGAGAGCGCGCAGCTTGCCACTGTGCCCGTTGTGCTCGCTCAACCACTTCCCTTCCCAGCGGCCCGCGATGGAGCTTGCCGGGGTCGGACTCGCCGCCGCGGCCTTCCAGTCCCGGTTGAACGTGGAGCACCCGCTGAGCACAAGGAGCGCAGCCATCGCCACACCGAGCACTGCTTGTTTTCTCAACGAATGAGTCATGTGATGAAATTAAGTGGCGGCTGGCAGCGTGTAAACTTTCTTCAACGATGCGTCATGCCAGCGGCTCAATAGCACCAGCGCACACACGGCCCCAACCGTCGCGAGGAACATATCCCACTGCGTGTCCCACGGGTCGCCCTGCGTGCCGAGGAAAGCCTCCGCCGCCTCGCCCGTCAGCACCGCGACCCACCACTCGAAGAACTCGTAGCACGCGCTGAACGCGAGGCAGACGCTCACGACGAGGAAGTTCAGCCAACCACCACGCGGCAACGGCGTGTTCCGCAGCAGCAGCTCGCGCACGAAGATGGCCGGGATGAACCCCTGCGCGAAGTGCCCGACGCGGTCGTAGTGGTTGCGCGCCAGCCCGAAGGCGTCGCGAGCCCAGTCGCCAAGCGGAACCTCCGCGTAGGTGTAGTGCCCGCCCAAAGCGAGGATCAACGAATGCAGCGCGAACAAGTGGAGAGACAGCGCGGAGAGCGG
Organism: Pedosphaera sp.; assembly: GCA_009695395.1. Lineage (GTDB taxonomy): Bacteria > Verrucomicrobiota > Verrucomicrobiia > Limisphaerales > SXTU01 > SXTU01. The sequence continues at coordinate 7,738 of SIBB01000144.1, forward strand.
GTAGCGCCGCTGCGTGAAGACCAAGATGACAAGGCCCACCCACACCGGCCCATTCTCCAGCGCCCACGTCAGACGGTCCGCCTTGGGCGCGATTCCGAACGCGATTTGCACCGCCAGCACAACCGCCATGAGCCAAGGGAGTGGCATGGCGCAGTTCACGCAATAGCCTTCACCACGCTGACCATGACCGCCAGCCCCTCCGCCGCATCCTCGCGCCGCAGGTTCAGCGCGGGCAGGAAACGCACGACCTGCGTGCCGCTCGGGACAGTGAGCACCCCCGCGTCGTGCAGGCGGTTGACGAAGTTGAGCGATGCAACTTTGCCGGTGTTCGCGAAGGCCGGGATGTTCTCCGCCAGCTCGATGCCGAGCATGAAGCCCAGCCCACGCACGCTCTTGATGACCTGCGGAAACTGCGCGGCGAGCTTCTCCAACTCGGCCTTC
>SIBB01000145.1 GCA_009695395.1 Pedosphaera sp.
AGCCGGGGCGCATCTACAACGTGGCGGATGACGAACCGGTCTCGCAGTTGGATTTTTTCCGCTGGCTGTCAGTGCAATTGCGCAAGCCGCTGCCGCCGTTCGCCAGCGCGGAGGAGAGCGCGGGACGCAAGCGGGGCGTGACGAACAAGCGCGTGAGCAACCGGCGGCTGCGGGAGGAGCTGGGTTGTGGGCTGAAGTATCCGACGTTTCGGGAGGGGTATGCGGAGGAGATGCGGCGAGCCTCGTAGCCGCCAAGGTGAGGAGGCGGACGCCGTTGCACTCGCACGAATCCGACTCCTCACCTCGGCGGCTACACGCGGAACGAGATGCGCTTCACCGTCTCCTTGCCGAAGCTGTGCTGGAGGCGGGCGAGGATTTCACGGCGGCGGTAGCGGACGATTTCATCGAGCCACACGCTGCTGTCCACGGTGACGAAGAGTGTGCCCTTGTTCAGGCCGGTGGGTTGCGCGTGCGCGGTGACTTGCGGGTCCAGCAGGCTGTTCCAGACCTTTATAATTTCCGCGTGGGCCTGGCGTCGATCGAGGCCGAGACCTGTCAGCACGTCGGGGAGCAGCGCAGCGAGGGGGCGGCTGTGGTTCTTCCCAGCGCTTTCGAGGGAGGTCACGTCCACTCCGCGCCAGGTCGCTAGCACGCGCTCGCGCGCGGTGAAGGCAGCGTGGCGGGCGACGTGGCGGTCAGGCCGAGGCGACGGTCTCATCGACTACGAGGATGTCCTTGCCAGGAATGTCATAGCCACCGGAAATTTCCTTGCCGGTGAGACAGTCCCGCACGGGTTTGAAGAACTGCACGTGGGCGTTCTGAGTCGGGTGGTGGTTCAGGAGGAAGTAAATGCGGTAGTCGCCGCGCACGCGCATGGAGACCTCGATCTGATCAGGAACGCGGAGCAGGGGGTTGAGGCTGCACGTCTGCCGGAGCCATGTGACGAGGTCGTGATAGAAGGGAAGGCTGCTCATCGTGCCGACGTAGATGGCGCGGCCCTCGCCGAAATTGTTGAGCGTGATGGCGGGCTTGCCAGAGTAGAAGTCCTGCGCGTAGGTGCCGAGAATTTGGCATCCCCGCGGCTCGATGATATCGCACCACAGCCGTCCGCTGTGCAGTCCAGTGGTGGGGAAACCACCTTTGATCGTGATATGATTCTCCTCGCCGGGGGGGAGCGGATCGAACTCGACGACCTTGAGGCCGAACACATCGCTCATCTCATACGGCGGCTCGGTGGCGGCGAGGTTATTCTCGTCCACGAGGCCGGTGTTAAAGGTGCCGACCAGCGTGCCGCCGTTGTGGACGTAGAGGCGGAGGACGTCGGCATCGCCACCCGAGATCATGTGCAGCGAGGGTGCGATGACGACTTTGTATTTTGAGAGGTCGTCGCTCGGGCGCGCGAAGTCCACGAGGATGTTCCGGTCATGGAGCGCGGTGTAATAGAGCTGCACATGCTCGCGCTGGCTGAAGAACTTGTTCGGGCGCATGGGCTGGTCCAGCGCCCAGTCGCTCGCGTGGCTGAGGAGGATTGCCACGTCCGCCTTAACCTGAGTGCCTGCCAGCAACGGCTGTAGCGTCTGCAACTCTTGGCCCACTTGCATGACCTCCTGAAACATCCGGTTCTTCGCCAAGCCGTCGTGCGTCAGCACGCCGCCGTAGAATTTCTCCGGGCCGATGCGCGGCATCCGCCAGTAGAAGTAGAGCAGGCCGGTCGCGCCGCGGGAGATGAGTTGGTAGCTGAAGAGCCTCACCACGCCGGGGCGCACAAGCGAGTTCGCCTCGGCCCATGCGACGTTTCCTGCCTTCTGCTCCATGACCCAAAAGCCCTCGGCCTCGCTGTTCTTCTTCAGCGAGCGGGCGATGTCGATGGTCATCGCGTTCTCAGCGGCGAGGTGGCCGGCGGCGGCGTCGCTGTCCAGCGACACCAAGTCCACCGTCTCGGCGAGGTCGAAGTTGTCGATCTGCGTCGCGTAGGGGCGGATGGTGGTGGTGGTGGGAATCTTCGGCGTGATCTCGCGCAGAATATCCACCTGCATGCGGATGAATGCCACGCACGTGTCGCTGGAAAAGCGCCGCCAGTCCGTGATGAGCGCCGGGTTGTGCGCGGACGGCGTAGGCAGGGGCATGGGGACTTCCTCATACGAGTTGACCACCTGGCCCCAGAAGCGCAGGCCCATTGCCTCGTTAAGCTTGTCCACCGTCTCGTATTTCGCCTTGAGCCACGCGATCCAGTCGCGCCTCGTCTCCGGGTTGAAGGCGTATTCGGTGTTGTGCCGGCCTACGCCGTTGTCGATCTGCCACGCCACAATGTCGGGATGGTCGCCAAGTGATTCCGCCATCGCGCGCACAAACTTCTTGGAATAGTCCCAGTAGATGTCGCTGTTCATGCAGTAGGCGCGCCGCGTGCCCTCATGGCGCGGCTGACCAGTCTCATCCAGCGGGAGAATCTCCGGGTGCTTCTTCAGCAGCCAAACCGGCGGCGCAGCGGTGGGTGTGGCCAGCACGATTTTGACGCCGTGCTGGGCGAAGACGTCCATCGCCCGGCGCAGCCATGCGAAATCGTATTTGCCCTCCTCGCGTTCGCACAGGCCCCAGCAGAACTCGCCCATCCGCACGACGTTCATGCCGGCATGTTCCATGAGCTGCGCGTCCTGGTCCCATCGCGATTCGGGTTCCTCCGCCGTTCCGTCGTAGGGAAAGACCCAATGCTCGGGATAATAGTCAGCGCCGAAATACATGGTTACCAGTGGTTGGTTACTGCCACTGGCAGGTTGGCTAAATATCATTCCTCAAGCAATCGCAAATTCGGCTCTCCGATGTGAACGAGTGAATCTCAGCTTCTTGCAGGGCCAAGGGGAATGGGGAATTCGTTGCTCGCCCCACCCTCTGCTCCGAGGGAGAGTAAAAGCGCCTCACGCTGGGCAGGGTTGTCTCCGTCACTGCTTCGTCGTCAACCCCGGCGGCAGGGGCGGCAGCGGGCCGGCACCGGGGGGCAGCGGGGGGAACTCAATGACAACTTTCCTCCATCGGGCGCGCTCGGACTCCGGCATCTGCTTCCACCTTTCCGCGTTAGCGTAGAACTGCGTTTGCTGCGCCGGGGTCATCTGGCCCAACTGCTTGAGTGCAGAGACGCAGGCGGCGCGCTCCCCCGCCGAGAGGTCCTCGAACTGGCCCAGCGTGAGCGCAGCCTCCGCACGGGTTGGCTGCGGCAGCGCGGCGACGACCCGTGTCTTCGCACGCTCGTCGAGCCGGAAGTAGTGGGTGAAGTTGTCGAGCAACTGCTCGCGCTGCCGCACGTCAAGGGCCTGCCACTGCGTGAGATTCTCCGGCACCTTCGGCTCCAGACCCGGAGGCAACGGGGGAAACGCGCCCACCACCGCAGGCCGCGTCATGGCCTGGCGCAAGCGCTCGTCCAGGAGGATCTCCCGCTGAATCTCCGCCGGAAGTTTATCCCACGCCGCAAGCCGCTCCTCGACGAGCGAGCGGAAACTTTCCGGCACCGTGGCGAGTTGGGTGGCGCGCGTCGCGGGGAGAGTCATGAGCAACGGGTTCAGAAAATAGCGCAGCTCCGTCGCGCGCAATCGGCCCTCGCGCTCCACCGCAGGGAGCGCGTCGTAATCGCGCAGCCGCGTGGTGAGCACCGCGCGGAGCCGCTCCGGCTGGGTGGACAGCTCGGTGGCCCGTGCGTCCGTCCGCATGGCGAGCAAGCCGCGGAAGACAGCGACGGGATTGCGCTCCGCGTTGCCTGTCGCAGATTCTGCCGCCTCGCTGGCAATAGCCGTGAGCAGCAGAACGCAAAGGAGGAGTTCGTTTCGCATGGTTCAACGCTCCCGTTCAAACGCGGCCAGCAGCTCCACATCCGCCGCCGACTGGTTCAAGCGGCTGATGGCCTCGAAGTCTTTCAGCAGCTCGACATTGGGCCCGCTCGCGAGGGCGGCGATGTGCTCAATGCTTTGCGCCACCTGCGTGTGTGAAGACACGCGCCGGCCTTGCACAATCACCACCGCCACCGTCGCCAGCAGAAGCAAGGCACAGGCGAACTGCGTCGCCAGCGACGGCCAGCGGAGCCACGCACGCCAACCGGCCGCAGTGGATGCCGGCGCACCGCGCATCTCCTCCGCCTCGATGCCCTGCCACACGCGAGCTAGGAAGTTCGAGGGCACGGGCGGTTCTGGCAGCCGGTTGAGCGCCGCCCTGAGAGCGATTTCTTCCAACCAACGCGTCCGGTCGCCGGGATGCGCGGCCAGCCAGCCATCGAGGCGCGACTGCTCGTCCGCCGTCAGCGCGCGTTTCTGCCGGAGGGCCAGCAGTGCTTCAAACAGTGTATCGTTCATGGTCGCCTTTGGTTTGATACCCGCAGTGCGGGTAAAGTTGCTGAATTCATTCGTTCTCCCATCCGCCCGTGAGCAGATATGGTTTTAGCCGCGCCTTCAGCGTCTCGCGGGCGCGATGGATGAGAGATTTCACCGCCGAGAGCGAGCAGCCCAGCACCTTGGTGATGTCCTCGTAAGCCATCTCGTCCCGCTGCCAGAGCAGCAGCGCGGTGCGCTGATTTTCCGGCAGCGCGGCGAGGGCCTCGGCCACTTTGGCCTCCAGTTCGCTGCGCAACAGGGTGTCCGGAGGAGATGCCGCGCCCCTGTCCTCCACGCTGTGGCCGCGTGGCTCGTCGCTGCCCGCGTGCGCCGGGGCGTCGAGGGAATCAGCAGGGTGCCGCGAGCGGCGGCGAAATTCGTTGAGGCAAAGATTGCGCGCAATGGTGAAGAGCCAGGTGGAAAACTTCGCCGAGGGTTCGTAACGGGCGGCAGATTTCCAAACCTGAACGAAGACGCATTGCGCCAAATCCTCCGCCTCGGTCGCGTCCGGCAGCGTGCGGAAAACGAAGCTCAACACCGGCTGCCGATAGCGGGCAACCAACTCCTCAAACGCCGCGCGGTCGCCCCGCTTGACGCGGAGCATCAGCGTGGCATCGGGGTCGGTGGCGTCGGGCATCTGGCGCGACAGTAGCAAACACCGGCGGCGGGAGAAAGTGGGTTTAGGCTGTGAAGAGGTTGAAGGATGAAAGAGTGAAGCGCTGAAAGGGCCACACTCTTCAACTTTTCAGCGCTTCAACCTTCGAGCTCCAGACAACCTGAATGAGTCCAGCTCCACGGCACTCAAATACGGACGACGCTTTTTGAGACCGATGAACCGACCCGAAATGTCCCCCGCTGAAATCGCCCACCTCACCCGCCGCGATTTCCTCGCCAGCACGGGCATGGGCACGCTCGCGCTCGCCTCGCTGCTGGCGGAGAAGGGTTACGCCGCGCCGTCCACCGACCCGCTGGCCGCACGCACTCCGCACGCCGCGCCGCGCGCGAAGAACTGCATCCTCATCTACTTCGAGGGCGCGCCCAGCCACATAGACCTCTTCGACCCGAAGCCGAAGCTGAACGAAATGAACGGCCAGAAGCTGCCGGACGAGCTGCTGGAGAAGGTGCGCTTCGCGTTCATCAAGAAGGAAGGCGTGCGGCTCATGGGCAGCCCGCGCAAGTTCACCAAGCACGGCCAGTGCGGCACGGAACTGAGCGACTTGCTCCCGCACATCGGCGGCATCGCGGACGACGTCTGCCTCGTGCGCTCGATGCACACGACGCAGTTCAACCACCATCCCGGCCAACTCATGATGAACTGCGGCTCGCCGCTGTTCGGCCGCCCGACGCTCGGCTCGTGGCTTACCTACGGCCTCGGCAACGAGTCGCGCGATCTGCCCGCCTACGTCGTGCTGCACGCAGGACGCGGCTCCAGCGCAGGCGCGAGCGCGTGGAGCAGCGGCTTCCTCCCCAGCAGTTATGCAGGTGTGCTCTTCCGCAATCAGGGCGACCCGGTGTTGAACCTCGGCAACCCGCCGGGCTTCACGCCCGAGATGCAGCACCTCGGCCTCGACGCCATCGGCGACCTGAACCGCCTTCGACACAAGCACGTCGCCGACCCGGAGATCGCCTCGCGCATCGGCGCGTATGAGCTCGCAGGCCGGATGCAGACGGCGACGCCGGAGCTGATGGACTTGAGCAAGGAATCGCAGGCGACGCTGGATATGTATGGCGTGGGCCGCAAGTCCCGCGAGAACCCCGGCGGCCGTGGCGGCGGGCCGGAGACTTACTCGACCTTCGCGCGGAACTGCGTGCTCGCCCGCCGGATGGTCGAACGCGGCGTCCGCTTCGTCACGCTGCTGCACGCGTCGTGGGACCATCACAGCAATATCAATCAGGAGTTGCCCTTCTGCGCCGGCATGGCGGATCAACCCATCGCCGCACTGGTGAAAGACTTGAAGCAACGCGGCATGCTCGACGACACGATGGTCATCTGGGCCAGCGAGTTTGGCCGCACGCCGCTGGGCGAAAATCGCGGCGGCTCCGACAAGGTCACGGGCCGCGACCATCACCCGTTTGCCTTCTCCATGTGGCTCGCGGGCGGCGGCATCAAGGGCGGCCAAGTCATCGGCGAGACGGACGAAATCGGCTGGGGCATCGCCCGCGATCCGGTCTCCGTCCACGACTTGCACGCGACGGTGCTCAAGCAGTTTGGCTTCGAGCACGAGCGACTCACCTACCGCTTTCAAGGGCTGGACTTCAAGCTCACCGGCTTCGAGGGCGCCAAGATTGTCAGCAAGATGCTGGCTTGACCCGCCCTGCCCGCACCGCCGTAATCGTCCCGAAACATTTGCCGGCCAGCCCGGTCTGAACCCACACCATGAAACTGCATCGCCCCCTCCTCGCCCTCGCCACAGCCCTCGTGCTGGCCGCGCTCCCCGCGTCCGCCGCGCCGATCCCTGAGGACGCCCGCATCAACGGCTTCGCCATCGGCTGCCAAGCCTACAGCTTCAACCGCTTCTCCGTCTTCGAGGCCATCGAGAAGACCGCCGAAGCCGGCGGCAAGATCATTGAGTTCTACCCCGGCCAAAGCCTCACGAAGGAAGAGCGCAACATCAAGTGGAGCCACGACGCCTCCGACGAGGTCATTGCCCGCGTGAAGGAGAAGCTCGCCAAGCACAATGTCCGCGCTGTGAACTATGGCGTCGTCGGCATTCCCAAGGACGAGGCCGGCGCGCGCAAGGTCTTCGAGTTTGCCAAGAAGATGGGCCTCTACGGTGTCACCACGGAATCCATCGACGCGCTCGACGTCGCCGAGAAACTCGCCAAGGAATATGACATCCGCGTGGGCATCCACGAGCACGCCAAGCGCATGAAGAAAGACGCCGAAGGCAAACAGGTCGAAGACCCTAACTACAAGATTTGGAACCCCGAATTCGTCCGCGACCTCGTGAAGGGCCGTGATGTTCGCATCGGAGCATGCGCAGACATCGGTCACTGGCAAACCTCCGGACTGAAGGCCGTAGACTGCCTGAAGATTCTCGAAGGCCGCATCATCAGCCTGCACGCCAAGGAGCGCGCCGCGCTGGGACCCGGCCAGCACGACACCATCTTCGGCACCGGCGTCACGGACATGGCCGGCGTGCTCGCTGAGCTGAAGCGCCAGAAGTTCGCCGGCAACATCTCCATCGAATACGAATACAATTGGGACAACTCCGTGCCCGACATCAAGCAGTGCATTGACTTCGTGCGCGCTTGGAAGGGGAAGTAACGAGTGGGTTGAAAGTTGAAAGGGTTGAAGGGCGACCTGCTCTTCAACCCTTTTCGCTTTCAACCTTCAACTTTCAACCGATTCCTACTGCGATCCACTTGGCTGAGGCGTGCGCAGTTGGAAGAACTGCGGGCCGACGCTGCGGGGCACGAAGACTTCGCCGTCCGGGAAGCGTCCGGTCAGGTTGGTGAGCACGGAGAAAATGCCGCCGGGATTGGCGTTCGTGCGCAACTCGTAGAGGCGACTTGCGGCAGCAGGCCAACTCACGCGCACCAGTTGGCTGTTCCAAACGGACGCGTCGAGTGCGAGGGGAAATGGCGAATCCATCTGGTTCGGATGCGAGCCGATGGCCTGCTCGCGCGCGTTGGAGAAGCCGTCACCGTCCGGGTCATCGAGCGGGCCATAGGCGAGCGTGCCGAACTTCGCCATCTCCCAGTTGTCATCCAGCCCATCGCGGTCCGCATCGCGGATGGGCACCCCGTGCAGGATGAGGCTGACGGAAGTCACGTTGCCAGCGCTGCCGGACAACTCATCGCTCACCTGCACCGTCCAGGTGCC
>SIBB01000146.1 GCA_009695395.1 Pedosphaera sp.
TGCCATGAAGCCCACCCACCATCCCGGCGGACTGCTCACTGAACACTTTCCTTCGCTGACCGCTGATTGCTAACCGCACCCTCCCCGCCTACGCTGCGCACCAGTGATGCCCGACGACCTCCAAGCCCAATACGACGACGCCATGTTCGCCTTCAGCCAGGGCGACTACGACACCGCCATCGCCGGCCTGCGCGGTGTGCTGGCCGCCGACCCTGCGCACTTCGACGCGCAGCTCTCGCTCGGTATGGCGTATTGCCGCCAAGGCGACTTCGCCACCGCCATCGCCGAGGGGCACAAGGCCGAGCAGATGCGCCCGCACGAGCAACTCGTCCACACCAACCTCTCCCTCTTCTACATGCGATCCGGCAACAAAGTGACCGCCGAGCACCACGGCCTCCAAGCCCGTATCGCCTCGTGGAAAGGCAACATGACCGCGCCGGGGACAACCCCCGCCGTTCCCAGCGACCCCGACCTCGAACTCGCCAAGCCCGCCCCTCAAGCCTTCAAGCTCCCAGAGAAATTCCCCGACCAGCCGTGGAAGAAGAACAAGAAGGAGAGGTGAAGGATGGCTGAAAACTTCCTCCCCGCCCTCGATGCCGCCGCCCTGCCGCCCGGCAAGGGCGAGACCATCGAGATCGCCGGCCAGCGCCTCGCCGTCTTCAACGTGGGCGGCGAGTTCTACGCGCTCCACGACGCGTGCCCGCATCGCGGCGGCCCGCTCGGCTCCGGTTGGGTGGAAGGAGAGAAATGCACGGTGGCCTGCCCGTTGCATGGATGGGAATTCGACATCAAGACCGGCGCGTGCATCAACGTGCCCGGCCGGCCGGTGCGCTCGTATCCTGTGCGCTTGGTGGAGGGGAAGCTGTGGGTGAGCGTTCAGCAGTCGGCGGCCAGCGGTCAGTAGATTGCTTCAGGCTGCAAGGGCATTGCAGAGCAACCCCAGCCAGTTCATGTTACCCTCCGCGCCAAACGCTGAAGGCTGACTGCTGAAAGCTAAACACTATGAAATCCTCCTACGAACTCGCGATGGAACGGCTGAGCAAGCAGGCGCCATCCGCCAAAGTCACCACCGCGCAGAAAGCCCAACTCGCCGACCTCGACTCGCTCTACAAATCCAAAATCGCTGACCGCGAAATCCTCGTGAAGGGCCAGCTCAAGAAGGCCGCTGAGAAGGGTGACGCCGAGGCCTACGTGCAACTGGAGAAGCAGCTCGTCAGCGACCGCAAGACGTTGAACGCCGAGATGGAGGAGAAGAAGGAGCGCGTCCGTCAAGGCAAGGGATGAAGCACCAGACTGGCACTCATCCATTTTCCCATGAGAGCAAGCTAGTGCAGGTCAGTGGTTCAAAACTGTTTACCTCAACTCACAACTGAAATGTCATCCACCGCACAACCCATCAGCCTGCCACCCGCGCTGGCCGCACTGCGCTCGAACAAGCCGCTGCTCTACCTAGTCGCCGGAGCGCTCGGTGGCGCGGCGGGGTCGGTGCTCGCGGAGTTTGCGCACGGAAGTGATCTGAAGGCATCGTTCTTCACGCGCATACTTCTCACGGGAGTGTGGTTCGCCATTTCCTCAAGCGTGCTGGCCACGACCTTGTTCGCGGCGGGTGAGTGGCATCAGCGGCGGGATTTCCGTCCGCGTCACATCCAGAAAATTCTACTCTTCGGGGCGCTCGCGGGGTTTCTGTCCGGTGCGGCGGCGCAGGGAGCTTACTCGGTGCAAATCGGACCCGAGTGGTTCCATCAACTGGTCGTGCGAACCCTGTGCTGGGCTTTGATGGGCGCGCTGCTCGGCGCGTTGTTGTCGCGCCCGGTGCCGAACTTGGGCTTGCTGCGTGGATTACTTGCGGGGGCGCTCGGAGGGGGCATCGGCGGCGCTGGCTTCCTTTTGGTCAGTTCAGTTTTACCCGCCGCAATCGGCCGCGCCGTGGGCATCGGCATCCTCGGCCTCGCGCTGGGGCTGGCGATGATTGTCGTCGAGAAACTCTTCCGCGAGGCGAGCCTCGAAGTCATTTGGGCACCGAACGAGACGACGAACTTCAACCTCGGCGCGCAGGCCGTGACCATCGGCGGCGGCGAGGACCATGTCTTCGTGCGCGGTTTGCCGTCGCGCTTCGCCAGCGTCGCGTTCAGCAATGGCGTCATCGAATACGTCGAAACGGCCACAGGCAAACGCACGCCGCTCAAGGACGGCAGCCGCCTCCAGATCGGCAAGCTCAACCTCGTTATCCATGCGGCCAAGTAGTCAGCCGTCCGTTGAATCACGCCTTTGCCATGCGCGTCGATCAAACTGATTTTATGCCCTCACCACGCCTGTTTCTCGCTCTGGCCGCCACTGGCCTCTTATCTGCCTCCGCTCTCGCCGCGCCCGCCACTGGCGCGAAGAGGGTGGATTACAACCGCGATATCCGGCCCATCCTCTCGGACAACTGCTTCTTCTGCCACGGCCCCGACGAGAAGAAGCGCGAGGCCAAGCTCCGCCTCGACGTGCGCGAGGAGGCCATCGCGAAGAAGGCCTTCGTCCCCGGCAAGCCGGACCAGAGCGAGTTGGTGAAGCGCATCTTCACCAAAGACCCCGACGACCTGATGCCGCCGCCGGACTCGCACAAGAAGCTCACGAGTGCGCAGAAGGAGTTGCTCAAGCGCTGGGTCGCTGAGGGGGCTGAGTATCAGACGCACTGGGCCTACGTGACGCCCGTGAAGCTCGCCGTCCCCGCCGGCCAGAACGCCGTGGACCATCTCGTGCAAGCGCGCCTCAAGACGCTTGGCCTCAAGCCCTCGCCCGAGGCCGACCGCCGCACGCTCGCGCGCCGGCTCTACTTCGACTTGCTCGGCCTGCCGCCTAAGCCCGAGGAGGTGGACGCGTTCGTGAATGACAAATCCACCGCCGCCTACCCCAAGCTCGTCGAGCGCCTGCTCGCCTCGCCGCACTACGGCGAGCGCATGGCCATCGGCTGGCTGGACGTGGTGCGTTACGCCGACACCATCGGCTACCATTCCGACACGCCGCGCAACGTCTTCCCCTACCGCGACTACGTCATCAAGTCGTTCAACGAGAACAAGCGTTTCGACCGGTTCACCGTTGAGCAACTCGCCGGCGACCTCTTGCCCAACGCCACGCTGGAGACGCGCGTGGCCTCCGCTTTCAACCGCCTGCTGCTCTCCACCGAGGAGGGCGGCGCGCAGGCGAAGGACTACGAGTCGCGCTACCTCACCGACCGCGTCCGCGCCGTCGGCACGGTCTGGCTCGCGCAGACCATCGGTTGCGCGCAGTGCCACGACCACAAGTTCGACCCCACCACGCAGCGCGACTTTTACTCGATGGGCGCGTTCTTCGCGGACATCAAGGAGCCCATCATCGGCAAGCGCGAGGAAGGCATTCCCGTCCCCAGCGCGGCGGACACGGCGGAAGTCACGCGCCTCGACGGCGAAGTCGTGAAGCTCCAGACGGACTTCGACCGCCCGCAACCGCAACTCGCCGCCGCGTTCGGCAAGTGGCAGGACGAAGCCTTCGCCGCCGTGCAGCACGACGCGAAGTGGAAGCCGCTCAAGCCCGCCAAGGTCGCGTCCATCGGCGGCGCGAAGCTGGCCATCCAGGGGGACAACTCCGTCCTCGCCAGCGGCAAAAGCCCAGAGAAGGACACTTACACGGTGACCATCACCAACGGCGTGAAGGAAGTGACCGGCCTGCGCATCGAGGCGCTGCCGGATGCTTCGCTCCCATCGAGTGGTCCGGGCCGCGCCCCCAACGGCAACTTCGTCCTGACCGAAGTCGTCGCCACGGTGAAGCACGGCAAGGCCGCTGCGGAGTCGGTGAAGTTCGCATCCGCCCGCGCGACCTTCGAGCAGACCGTCGCGAGCGAAAAGAACCCGAACAAGGCGTGGACCGCCGCCTCTGCGATTGACGGCGATGCGAAGGGCGGGTCGTTCGGCTGGGCGGTCTTGCCGGAAGTCGGCAAGGCGCAGCACTTGGTTTTGGAACTCGCCACCCCGCTCACGCTCGAACCCGGCGACACACTGACGGTCGAGCTGAAACAGAATCACACGGCGAAGGACCACCTGCTCGGTCGCTTTCGCCTCGCCGCGACGGCCGACGCCGAGAGCGCCCGCGTGGCACTTCCTGCCGCGCCGACCGCCGACATCGGAGCCATCCTGAAGGTCGCGACCGACAAGCGCACCGCCGCCCAGCAGGACAAGCTCCTCGCGCACTTCAAGGGCTTCACGCCCGAACTGGCCGGCCTCCGCACCCAACTTGCCGGCGCGAAGAAGGCGAAGACGGACTACGAGGCGAAGATTCCCAAGTGCATCGTCTCGGTGGTGTCGGAGACGAAGCGCACCGTCCGCGTCCTGCCGCGCGGCAACTGGATGGACGAGAGCGGCCCGACGATGCAGCCCGCGCTGCCCGGATTCCTGGCCGTGTCGCTGAAGAAGGATGCGAAGGCCGACGCCCCGCTGACCCGCCTCGACTTGGCCGAGTGGATTATCGCGAAGGAAAACCCGCTCACCGCGCGCGTCTTCGTGAACCGGCTGTGGAGACAGTTCTTCGGCATGGGTCTCTCGAAGGTGCTCGACGACATGGGCGCGCAGGGCGAACCGCCCGTGAACCCCGCGTTGCTGGACTGGCTCGCGGGCGAGTTCGTCGCCAGCGGTTGGGACATGAAGCACATGGTCCGCACGCTCGTGAACAGCGCGGCCTACCGGCAGGTGTCCACCGCCTCGAAGGACTTGCAGACCCGCGACCCTTACAACCGCGAGCACGCCCGCCAGAGCCGCTGGCGCATCGAGGCCGAGATGGTGCGCGACAACGCGCTGACGGTGGCTGGCCTAATGAACCCGAAGATTGGTGGGCCGAGCGCGCGCCCCTACCAGCCCGAGGGCTACTGGGAGAACCTGAACTTCCCCGTGCGCAGCTACGACGCGAGCAAGGGCGAGGACCAGTTCCGCCGCGGCCTTTACACCTGGTGGCAGCGCAGCTTCCTGCATCCCTCGATGCTCGCCTTCGACGCGCCCAGCCGCGAGGAATGCGCCGCCGAGCGCACCCGCTCGAACATTCCCCAGCAAGCCCTCGTGCTCCTCAACGACCCGACCTACGTCGAGTCCGCCCGCGCCTTCGCCGCCCGCATCGTGAAGGAATCCACTGGCGACGCGAATGCCCGCCTCACTTGGGCATGGAAGCAGGCCCTCGGGCGCGCCCCCCGACCCGACGAACTCGCCACCGCCCGCGCGCTCTTCGACAAACACCTCGCCCAATACAAGGCCGACCCAAAATCCGCCGAGGCACTCCTCAAAGTCGGGATCGCCACGCCGCCAGAAGGTTCAGCCCAAGCCGAACTCGCCGCGTGGACCAGCGTCGCGCGGGTGATTCTCAACCTTCACGAAACAATTACGCGTTCCTAAACTATGAATCTTCACTCCGAACTCCGTCAGTTTCACCGGCAGCAGCAGACGCGGCGCGGCTTCCTCGGCCGCACAGCTCAGGGTGTCGGCACGCTCGCGTTGGCGTCCTTACTGAATCCCACCGTTTTCGCCGCTACGAAAAAATCCGCTTCACCAGGGAAGGACAAGTGGCCCGGCGTCGTAAACCCGCTCCACTTCCCCGCGAGGGCCAAGCGCATCATCTGGCTCACGATGGCCGGCGGGCCGTCGCATTTGGAGACCTGGGACCACAAGCCCCAACTCGCCAAGCTGCACGGTGAGCCGATGCCCGAGTCGTTCACGAAAGGGAAACAGATCGCGCAGTTGCAGGGTGCGAAATTGAACTGCTACGGCCCGCAACTCGGCTTCAAGAAGTTCGGCAAGAACGGTCAGGAGATGTGCGAACTGTTCGAGCACACCGGCACCGTCGCCGACGAACTGTGCGTCATCCGCTCGATGACCACCGAGGCCATCAACCACGACCCGGCCCACATGTTCATGAACACCGGCTCCCAAATTGCCGGCCGCCCCAGCGCGGGCGCGTGGGTCACCTATGGCCTCGGAACGGAAGCGGACGATCTGCCCGGCTTCGTCGTGCTCACTTCATTGGGCAAGGGCGGGCAGAACCAGCCCATCGCGGCGCGCCAGTGGTCCTCGGGCCTTCTGCCGAGCCGCTTTCAAGGCGTGCAGCTTCGCAGCAAGGGCGACGCCGTGATGTATCTCGGCACGCCCGCCGGCGTAACGCGCGACCAGCAGGGCGACGTGGTGCAGGCCGTGAATTCCCTCAACAAGAAATACGACGCCGTGGTGGACGACCCGGAAATCACCACACGCATCGCGCAGTATGAAATGGCCTTCCAGATGCAGGCCAGCGTGCCCGAGCTGATGGACACCGCGAAGGAGCCGCAAGCCATCATGGACCTCTACGGCTGCAAGCCCGGCGACGGCTCGTTCGCGGCGAACTGCCTGCTCGCCCGCCGCCTCGCCGAGCGCGGCACGCGCTTCATCCAGCTCTATCACAAGGACTGGGACCACCACGGCGGCGTGAAGGACGGCGTGACGCTCAAGGCCGCCGAGATTGACCGCGCCTGCATGGCCCTCATCACCGACCTCAAGCAGCGCGGGATGCTCCAAGACACCCTCATCGTCTGGGCCGGCGAGTTCGGGCGCACACCGATGAGCCAGGGCGGCAGCGGGCGCGACCACCACAACGCCGGCTTCAGCATCTGGCTCGCGGGCGGCGGCATCAAAGGCGGCATCAGCTACGGCGCGACCGACGAACTCGGCTATTCCGCCGTCGAGAACATCGTGAACGTCCACGACCTCCACGCGACAATCCTCAAACTCCTCGGCATAGACCACGGCCGCCTCTCGGTGAAGTTCCAAGGCCTCGACGTGAAGCTCTCCGGCGTGGAAGGCGCGAAGCCGATTCAAGGCATTCTTGCGTGAACTCTACGGCGCAAGCCGGTTCCTCAATCCACCGCCGCGCCTTTCTTGGGTGCTCCGGCCTCGGCGGAGCGGCCTTGTCCTCGTTGCTGAGCCGCTCTGCCTTCGCCGCTGATTCCGCGAAGCCCGCACGCTGGACGGGGGTGGTGAATCCGCTCCACTTCGCGCCGCGCGCCAAGCGCATCATCTGGCTCTACATGGCGGGCGGACCGTCGCACTTGGAGACGTTCGACCCCAAGCCGCAGCTCGCGAAGCTCCACGGGCAGCCGATGCCGGAGTCGTTCACGGCCGGACAGCAACTCGCGCAGCTGCAGGAGCAGACGTTGAAATGTTTTGCGCCGCAGTTTGCCTTCAAGCGCTGCGGGCAGAGCGGCACGGAGCTTTCGGAAATCTTCCCGCACCTCGGAACGGTAGCGGACGAACTCACGGTCATCCGCTCGATGCGCACGGATGCCATCAACCACGACCCCGCGCACACGTTGATGAACACGGGCACGATGATTCAGGGACGGCCCTCGATGGGTTCGTGGGTGCTCTACGGCCTCGGCAGTGAGAGCGAGGATTTGCCCGGCTTCGTGGTGCTGACTTCCACGGAGGGCCGCAGCCCACAGCCGATTTCCGTGCGGCAGTGGCACAGCGGGTTTCTCCCCGGCCAGTTCCAAGGCGTCGCGATGCGCTCGAAGGGCGACCCGGTGCTCTACCTGAACCGCCCGCCCGGCGTCTCCCCCACGCAGCAGCACGACGTGGTCGCGGCCGTGCAAGCGTTGAACCGCGCGCAGCAGGTCGTGGACGATGACCCGGAGCTGGCCACGCGCATCGCGCAATACGAGCTAGCCTTCAAGATGCAGACGGCGGTGCCCGGCCTCGTGGACGTGACGAACGAGCCGCAGCACGTGCTCGACTCCTACGGGTGCAAACCGGGCGATGGCTCGTTCGCGTCGAACTGCCTGCTCGCGCGGCGACTGGCGGAGCGCGGCGTGCGTTTCATCCAGCTCTATCACCGCGACTGGGACCATCACAACGACCTAGTGAAGTTCATCCAAGGCAACGCGGCGAACGTGGACCGCGCGACCGCCGCGCTCATCACGGACCTCACGCAGCGCGGGATGCTCGACGACACGCTCATCGTGTGGGGCGGCGAGTTCGGGCGCACGCCGATGGCGCAGTCGAACAAGGGCGGGCCCGGTCGCGACCATCACATGAAGGGTTTCTCGATGTTCCTCTGCGGCGGCGGCGTGAAGCGCGGCACGGTCTAT
>SIBB01000147.1 GCA_009695395.1 Pedosphaera sp.
AGGACACGCTGCTCCTCGGCGCGAACGGCCTCGCCGCGCTCACGTTCTGCGAGGTGCCACTTCAGGCTGCGAAGCCGTCTCCGAGATGATGGGCGGCGGCGTGTGCCGCGACTGGCGTTTCGGCGCAGCCGAATGGCGAGGCGTGGGGGTCGGCCGGACAGCCGGTGCGGTGTGAACTTGCATGAAGGCTGGGCGTTCCCGCCTTCCCGTGCGCTCGAAGTCCGCAAGGAGCGCGGCGGAAGCAGTCGTTGGCTCCACTCCGCGCGCCGTGACGAGGTAGTCGAACAGCGCCTCTGCCAAACTCACCAGCGCGATGCCGTGGCGTTGGCCGAGGCGGGCGAAAAGCCAGTCGCTGAACGCGAGGAAGGTCCAGAAGGGCGAGGGTGAAGCGGCCTCCGGCTTCGCCCAAATCAGCGGCGCACTCGCGCTGAAATTCCCCGAGTTTGCCACGAGGTCCCAATAGCGCGCGAAGCGTCGGAGCCGCTGCATCGTGGCGAAGTCGAGGTCGCGGTTGCACAGCAGTTCGTAAGGCGGGTGCGCGCTGTAACGCAGCGCAAATTCTGAGTCGTGCCGCACGATGGGCGTGCCGCGCAGCCGCTTCAAGATGCCCACCTGAATCTCCTGCGGCCCCAGCGCCACCAACCGATCAAAGCCGCGCGCGAAGCTGGGCATGTCTTCGCCGGGCAGGCCCACGATCAAATCCGCGTGGACGTGGACGCCGGTGTGGCTTCGCAGCCAAGTGAGGTTCTCCGCTAGCTTCGCATGGTCCTGCCGCCGCGAGATGTTGCGCGAGGTCTGCTCATCAAACGTCTGCACCCCCACCTCGAATTGGAGTGACCCTGCGGGGAACTGCGCGATCACCGCGCGCAACGCCTCCGGCAGCCGGTCCGGCACCATCTCGAAGTGGACGAAGAGGCCGGGCCGCATCCGCGCGAGGAAGAATTGCAGGATGGCGCGGCTCACCATCAGGTTCAGGTTGAACGTCCGGTCCACGAACTTGAACTGCGTGGCGCCGCGCGTCAGCAGGCCTTCCATCGCCGTCAGAAACTTCTCCAACGGGAACTGCCGCACCGGGATGTCCAGCGACGACAGGCAGAACTCGCAGGTGAACGGGCAGCCGCGCGACGCCTCCACGTAAACCACGCGGTGCGCGAGGTCGTGGGGGGTGTAGAGGTCGTAGGGCAGCGCGACGTCCTCCAGCTTGGGCAGCTCGGCAGGGATGATTTTAGGAAGGGGTTGCGCGACCGGTAGGTTTTCTCCTGCTCGTAATCCTGATCCTAATCCTGCTCCGCTTTTGGCTGCTGCCAGAGGAGCAGGATTAGGATTACGAGCAGGAGGGGCGAAGTCGGCGGACGCGGCGAGCAAGTGCCCACACACCTCTGCAAACTTCACGTCCGCCTCGCCGGTGATGACATGGTCTGCGAGGCGAACAATTTCCTGCTCCTCCCACTCGTAGCTCACCTCAGGGCCGCCGAGGATGACGATGACCTCGGGCGCGAGGCGCTTGAGCAGGCTCACGACCTCCGTCGTCTCGCGCACGTTCCAGATGTAAACGCCCAGCCCGACGATGCGGGGCCGACGGGCCAGAAGCTTCTCCACGATGTCCAGCGGGCGCTGCTGTATCTCGAACTCCAGCAGCGCGGCGCGGGGCTGAAGCGCGCCGAGATTCGCGTGGAGGTAGCGCAGCCCGAACGCGCAGTGGATGAACTTGGCGTTGAGCGTGGCGAGTAAGATGTCCACAGGCTGCATGAGTCGTGGAGCGGAATTTATGAGGAAGGTAGGAGTGCAGGAAGGGAATTGCTCCGAGAATATTGACTTGCCTCCATGCAATCCATCGTGAGGCGCAGCGACGGCTCGTTCACCTACGACGGCGGCGAGCAATACGGCCCGGGCAAGACCGAGGACAACACCTACTTCGGCAAGAGCGGCTACTACGGCCTCAGCCTCGCCCAGCGACGATGAGCTGCTTCGTCTTCGTGGCGGCGGTCTGATCGTGGTCGCCGGGGCAGCCATCGGCTGTAGCGCGGTGCCACGGCGGCCGAGCCGGTCACTTCCGGCTCAGATAGCGCACGACGGCCTCGGTGCGCGACTGGACGTGAAGCTTGCCGTAAATTGTATGCAGGTGTGTCCGCACAGTGCTGAGCGAGATACCGAGCTGCTCGCCGATTTCCTTGTAGAGAAAGCCCTTCGCCAGCAGCGCGAGAATCTCTCGCTCTCGAGGCGTGAGCTGTTCGAACTCCGCAGTCGGCCGCTGGATCCGCTGGAAGTGGCTCACCACTTTGCGGGCGATGGCCATGGACATCGGCGAGCCGCCCGCATGCACTTGTTCGATGGCCTCGACCAATTCGCCCGGCGGCGTGCTCTTGAGCAGGTAGCCGCTCGCCCCGGCGCGCAGGGAATTGAAAATCTGATCGCCATCCTCGTAGGTCGTGAAGATGAGGACCTGCAGGCGCGGCAGCCGTTCCTTGAGCCGTGCCACGCACTCGATGCCGCTCATGCCGGGCAGGTTGAGGTCCATCAGCACCACGTCTGGCGCGTCGGCGGGCAGCAACCGCACGGCCTCCTCGCCGTTGGCGCAGGTGCGCAGGCATCTGAGTCCGGGTGAGCGCTTGAGCACCGCGAGCAGTTGCTCGCGGGTCGCGGCAACGTCTTCCACAATGGCGAAGGTGATGGGCATGAGCTGTGTCGTGCAGGATCTCAGGGATGCGCCGCTGCTGCCAGTTGAACATTTATTCAAGGGATGCTTCAGCCATTGGGCCAGGGCAGCTCAACTTGGACGCGCGTTCCCTGCCCGGGTCGGCTGGTGATTTGGCACGTTCCGCCGATCTCCGAGAGCCGCTGTTGCATATTGCGCAAGCCATCGGCAAGAGCGCTGTCCGGCGCGCTGGAAAAGCCCTGTCCATCATCTTCCACTGAGAGTTGGAACGACTGCTCGGAGGCGGTCGCGCGCAACCGGACCTCCGTGGCCCGGGCGTGCTTCACGACGTTGTGCAATGCCTCCTTCACCACGAGGAAGAGATGATGCCGCACCTCGGCGGCCACGGCGCGGGCCGGCGGCTGGAGCGGAAAATCCACGCGGCAGCGCACGCCTGCGACGCGGAGAAAATCCACCGCGAATTGCCCGGTGTAATCCAGCAGGTGTGCCAGCGTGTCGTTGCGCGGGTTCACGGCCCAGACGGTTTCATCGAGCGTCCTCATCAGTTGACGGGCGGTGCGGGAAAGCGTGCGTGCGTGCTTGCCCGCCTTTTCCGGAGATGCCAGGTCCTGCTCCACCAAATCCCCGAGCAACGAGATTTGCGTCAGGCTCGCGCCGAGGTCGTCGTGGATGTCCTTGGCGATCCGCGCGCGCTCGCGATGCACTGCGGCCTCCTGCTCGATCCGCTGCAGTTTTGCGCGCAGCCGCCGGAAGGACACGTAGCGCACCAGCGCCACCAGCCCGAGCGTGAACGCGCTGGCCGCGCCCAGACGGAACCAGCCCGTCTGCCAGTAGAGCGGTGTCACGGTGAACGCCAGCGCCGCGCCGGCTTCGTTCCACGCGCCGGCCTCGGTGCAGGCGGTGACGCGGAACTCGTATCGCCCCGCTGGCAGCCGCGCATAGCTCACGCGCCGTTCCGTGCCGGCCTCCACCCAGCCTTCGTCCCAGCCCGTGAGCCGGTGGCGGAAATTCACATTCTCCGGCCCGCTGAAACTGGGCGCGGTGTATTCCACCTCCACCTTGCGATGCCCACCCGGCAGCCGCGCGGCTGCGGCCGGGCCCGTGGCCAGCGGCTGGCCATCCACCAGCACGCGCTCGATCAGCACCGGCGGCGACACGGTGTTGCGGTGCACATGGTCGGGCTGCACCACGGCCAGGCCGGTGCGCATGGGAAACCACAGCCGCCCATCCCGGCCTTGCAGCGCGCCGGGCCAGTGGCCGTAGTTGGCCTGCAAGTTACGCAGCCCTTCGGCACGTTCCTGGGGCACCGTGCGGATGCGTTCAGCCCGCCCGTCGGCCACTGCCTGCAACTCGGTGAAGGGCACGCGGAAAAGTCCGCGCGTGCATGACAGCCAGAGCGCCCCGTGGGCATCGGCCAGCAGCGAGGAAACGTAGCCATCCGGCAAACCCTGCCCGGGTCCGAAGCGGCTGAAACGCCCGTTCTTCAACCGGCCCAACCCTGTCCCCGCGTAGCCAATCCACAGCGCCCCATCCGCGGTTGCGAGCAGGCTGCGGATGGGCTTGGGCTGCGGCAACGTGCGCGCGGTCTCGTCCACCAGCGCCTCACCTTCCGCTCTGAGCAGTGTTCCATCCGGGGTGCCCAGCCACAGCCGTCCGGCGGCGTCCTCGGCCATTGCCCGGACCACGCGGCTGCCCGGTGGCTGGGTGAAAAGTTTGACCTCGCCGTTGCGCCACCGCTGCACCCCGTTGGGACTGTCGGCACCGGAGCTTTCCACCCCGGCCCAGAGCGCGCCAGCCCGGTCCAGCAACAGCGCCCGCACCGCCATCGGTGTGGTGCTGGTGCGCAGCCGGTGCGGTGAGATTTTCCCGTTCACCAGTTGCAGAATGCCGTGGTGCCGAGTCCCCACCCAAACGCCGCCTTGCCCGTCGCCGGCCACACATGTGGCCTCGATGCCATTCCATGTCTCGTCCACTGAGGCTTTGCGCCAGCGGCCATGCTCATGGCTGGCCAGGTCGCCGTTCAGCGCGACGGCCCAGACGCGCCCGGATTGGTCCTCGCATACAGAGCGCACCGTCTCGAAGGGCAGCCCCGCCGCCGTGCCCTGCAGATCGAGCACGCGCGGACGCACCCGGTTCAACCCGCCGCCGCCGGTGCCCGCCCACACATTGCCTTCCGTGTCCTGTGCGAGGCTCACCACTTCGCCGTGGGTCGTTTCCACCCGCACGGCTCCGGCCGGGTCGCACCGGAACAGCCCGTCGGTTGCAGTGCCGACCCACACCGCCCCCGCCCGGTCTTCGAAAACCGTCCGCGGCTCCACGCTCGGGCGGTCCGTGTTCAGGGTTGCCAGCGGCTCCGGTTCGCCGCCTTCCGCGAACCGGAAGACGCGTCCCCCTGTGCTGACCCACACCCCGCCGGACTTCGCCGCAGTCAGTTGGGCGGTGCGTTCCGGCATCGTGAGCAACGAAACGAACCGGCCCTCGCGCCAGACTCCGATGCGCCCGGACTTCGCGAACCAAAGCTGCCCGGTCGTGTCGCTTGCCACCCAGCACGCGCCCAGTCCCGTCAGCCCCTCTGCTGCGGTGAAGCGCGTCACCCTGCCCGCTGCGACGCGGCACGCCGAGCCGTCCGTGTAGCCCGACCAGATCGCTCCGTCGGCGTCCTCGGCCAGCACGAGCGGACGTTGAACGGTCAAGCCCTCCGCCGCCGTGAAGACATTGGTGCCCTGCTCCGCCAGCCCGACCAGCCCGCCGCCATCCAGCGCGACCCACAGCCGCCGGTCGCGAGCGAACAGAAGCGTGCGCACCGGCTGCCCGCCGTCGGGCGTGCTGGGCGGCAGCAACACGCGATGGAAGCGCACGCCGTCGAACCGCGCCAAACCATTGAGCGTTGTCACCCACAGATAACCCTCGGGCGACTGCGCGATGCCCGTGACGGTGTTTTCCAGCAACCCCTCCTCCACTTGCCACGAACGCAACGACCAATCGGCTGGCTGCGCCGTCGCCGCGCACGCCAGCACCCGGAGGCAGCCGGCGAGCACAAGCCCGCGCACAAGGCGCATTCGTGGCTGGCAGAGGAACATGGTCAGGGAGGGTCTGCCAACCAGCCTCGTCCTTTCAAGCCATGACGACGAGAGGGCCATCCTTTCCGAGTGTCCCACGGCTGCCTGAATCGCAGCGGCGGCGGAGCGGGCGATCACTTCCCGCCCGGCCCCACGTATTTGACCGTCTTGAGCCGCTGGTCCAATTCCAGATGGCCACCCAGCGGCAACTGCGGCAGGGGCAGCTTGCTGGCGGTGATGAGTTCGGAAAGCGAATTCGGCATCTTTCCCGTGCGCTCACGGTGGTCTTGCAGGGCGTAGTTCAACTCCTCCACCGCTCGCGCTGCGTTTGCGTCAGCGGCTTTGGGCGTCGGGGCAGAAAGCTCCGCACCCGTTTGCGCCGAAGGTTCGGCCACTGGGCCTGGCCCGGACTGCGGTTCAGACCGCTTGCGTCTGCAACCCGCTTGGGTCAACAGCGCCAGTAGTAGCAGACAGGCAGCGAAGCGCCCGAAGGTGAAAGGAAGCGACTGGGTTTTCATGGTCTTTTCCTGGGCAGAGCCAAGGCCGTCCTATTTCGCGGCGGACACACGCGCGCTCATCCAATTCCAGTCAGTCACATGGTCCGCGTTCGCCGTCGTGGGCACGACATCGTAGTTCACTGCGCCGCCGAAGCCGGGGCCGGTCCAGCGGTGAATCTCCGAGTGTCCATCGGCGAAGGAAAAGCCGCTGGCATTGTTGTGATACGTCGCGGGCTTGTCGGCAAAATGCCCCGGCTCAACCATGCAGGCCGCAAACTGGCTGTCCGTGATGCCCGCCGGATGCTCCTCGACGAAGATAAATAGGTCGCTGGGACTGGGTTTCACAATGTCCGCTTCGCGGCGATAGATGAGGAAATTGGCACTCGCCACTGTGGTGAAGCCTGGACCCAGCAACGAGGTGCCGTGGGGCAACTGGAGCCGTGGTCCCGCAGCGTTCATCCCCACCGCGTTGTTCATCGTGTAGCTGCGCACCCGCGACGCTCCACTTCCAATGTCTTTGCTCTTGTCCGCCGGGCACTTGAACACTGCCGCGTTTTTTCCCAACATCGGACCGAGGCTCTGGTTCGTGCTCGCCAAGTTGTTGGGTGCCTGCGCGGTGTTGAGGTCAATCAAGTTGAGAATGTTGGTGTTGTCCGGGTGGTTGGGAATCGTCCGGCTCAAGCTGCCAATCGCCCAGTTGCCAACGGCGGGATGGTTATAGACGAGCTGCCCGTCGGCGTCCTCGGAGTAGAGCCGCCAGGCAAGCCCAAGCTGCTTGGTGTTGTTCAGGCAACTGATGCCCTGGCCCTTGGCCTTCGCCTTGGAAAGCGCGGGCAGGAGCATGCCGGCGAGAATCGCGATGATGGCGATGACGACGAGCAGTTCGATGAGTGTGAATGCCTGTAGGGGACGAGTCGCAGGACGGTTCAATGTTGTCTTCATCACTCATTACTCTCATGGAACTCACTCCTCTCGCAATAGAACATTCGTTCGAGCCAGGGCCCCCGCCTGACAGTTATTGCGCCAACAATGCCCGCACCTTCGCTTTCGCCGTTGCGGCGTGGTCCGCCCGGCGATACGCGCCGAAGTCGCTGAACCAATACTTCTTCGCGAGGCGATACATCCAGTGCTTCTCCGGGATCTCCTCGCCCGGGAGCCATTGGCTGAAGCGCGGTGTCATGGCGTCGAGTTCGGCCATCGCGGTGCCGCGCACGGTGGTGTCGCGCGCGCCGTGCTTCACCACGAGTTGCTTCACGAGGTCCGGCCGCTCCAAGACCACGCAGCCGCGCGTGTGCTCGGCACTGAGTTCGCGGAAGTCCTTCAGGAACGCGCTGTCGCGCATCGTTTCGTAGATGCCGCGCGGGTCGCTGATGTTTTCGGTGGCGAATTGGATGATGGGGCACGGCTCGAGGTCGCCCTTCGGCCCGATGTGGTGCGAGACGCCGGTGGACATCGGGCAGAGCGCCTGGCCCTCGCCGTCATAGTAGGCGTCGATGATCGCGATGGGCAGCCGCGCGCGCATCTCGGTGACGAACCGGCGCACGCGCACGAGCTGGTCGGGCCGTAACGCGAGGGCCATGTTCATCTTCGGGCCGACGGGCCGGTAGGTGTGATACCAAGCGTAGTGGACCCCGCGCTTGATGAGGTGCTGGAGCCAATCCTCGGTGAGCAGCTCGTCAATATTCGTCTGGCAGACGCTGGTGGCGACGCCGGTGAGGATGCCCTCCTTGATGCAGTTATCGAGGCCGCGCAAGGTCTTGTTCAGCACGTCCTTCTTCCCGCGCCGCTCGTCGCTGACCACTTCGCGGCCCTCGATGGAGATGAGCGGTGTCGCGTTGCCGATCTCGCGCAGGCGCTTGGCCACCTTTTCGGTGATGAACTGGCCGTTGGTGAAGACCTG
>SIBB01000148.1 GCA_009695395.1 Pedosphaera sp.
ATTCAGACGCCGCATCTGGACCGGATGGCGGCGGAGGGGATGCGCTTCACGCAGTTTTATGCGGGGTCCACGGTGTGCGCGCCGAGTCGCAGCGTGCTGATGACAGGGTTGCACACAGGCCACACGCGCGTGCGTGGGAACTCCGGCACGGCAAATCCCATCGCGCAGTCGCTAAGGCCTGGTGACGTGACGGTCGCGCGCGTGCTCAAGGAGGCCGGCTACGCGACCGCGCTCATCGGCAAGTGGGGCCTCGGCGACGAGGGCGAGGCGGCGGTCGGGCTGCCGACGCGGCAGGGCTTCGACTACTTCTTCGGCTATGCGAACCAGCATCACGCGCACAATTACTACCCAGACTTTCTCATGCGCGGTGAGGAACAGGTGAAACTGCGGAACAAGGTCGCAGCCGGCAGCGCGGACAACCCGGTGGCGAAGCGCTTCGGCGTCGGCTACGCGAGCGAGAAGGTGGAGTATTCGCATGACCTCATCGCGGCGGAGGGTTTGAAGTGGGTCGAGCAGCAGCGGGACAAGCCGTTCTTCCTCTACTTTGCGCTCACCACGCCGCACGCGAACAACGAGGCGAACCGCGACTTGAAGAACGGGCAGGAGGTGCCGGACTTCGGGATTTATGCGGAGAAGGATTGGTCGCCACAGAACAAGGGGCAGGCGGCGATGATTTCGCGCATGGACCGGGACATCGGGCGGCTCTTCGAACTGCTCAAGCGGCTGAAGCTGGACGAGCACACGCTTGTGTTTTTCAGCAGTGACAACGGGCCGCACAACGAGGGCGGGCACACGCCAGAGTTGTTCCAGCCGTCGGGGCCGCTGCGCGGGATGAAGCGCAGCCTTACCGACGGCGGCATCCGCGTGCCGTTCCTCGCGCGCTGGCCGGGGAAGATTAAGCCCGGCGTCTCGGCGCACGTCGGCTGGTTCGCCGACTTCCTCGTGACCGCGTGCGCCGTGACGGGCGCGAAAGCTCCGGCGCAAACCGACGGCCTGAGTTTTCTTCCTACGCTCCTCGGCCTGCCGGAGAAGCAGGCACAGCACAAACACCTTTATTGGGAGTTCCACGAGCGCGGCTTCAATCAAGCGGTGTTGATGGACGTCCGCTGGAAAGCAATCCGCCTTGGGCGCACCGACGCGCAGGTGGTGCTGTATGACGTGACGGGCGACCTCGGCGAGACGAAGAACCTCGCGGAGGAGAAGCCCGCACTGGTCGCGCGCGCGAAGGAGTTGTTCGTCTCCGCCCGCACCGAATCGTCGGACTGGCCCATCAAGGAGGGTGCCCCCGACGGCGCAGGCAAAGGCGGAAAAAAGCAGTAGCGCAGCCAGCCCCACACATTTCTCCCGTCTGCAATTCTAATCTCCCTCCGGTTGCGAGCAGGTGAATTGCGAACGGCGCTGTGCGGCGGTCCAAATTCTTGGAGACACGCCCCACGCCTTTCCGCTACGCTTCCTGCCATCTTGTGCTACGAAAGGCGCAGCGAAAGCATCAACCGTTGACCATGAAATCGAAATCCAGTTCCAACCGCAGCGGCCTTCTCGGCGGGGGCAATTGGATAGTTGACCAGGTCAAGATGATCGACGTGTTCCCGCAGCGGGAACGGCTCGCCAACATCAGCAGCCAGTCCGAGGGCACAGGCGGAGCGCCTTACAACGTCCTCGTGAACCTCTCCCGCCTCGGCGCGCCCTTCCCGCTATTCGGCGCGGGCCTCGTGGGCAAGGACCTGCTCGGCAACCAGATTCTCGAAGACTGCAAGCGCCACAAGATTGACACGAAGTTGCTTCGGGCCACCGCCGAGGCCCCTACGTCCTACACCGACGTGATGACCGAGTCGAAGGGCGGCGTGCGGACGTTCTTCCATTGCCGGGGGGCCAACGCGCTCTGGGACGGCAAGGACCTCGATTTCTCAAAGTCGAAGGCGAAGATTTTCCACCTCGGCTACCTGCTGCTCCTCGACGCGATGGACAAGGAGGACAAGAAGTTCGGCACCAAGGCCGCCGCGCTCCTCGCCGCTGCACAGGCTGCCGGCCTCAAGACCAGCGTGGACACGGTGAGTGAGGACAGCGACCGTTTCGCGAAGGTCCTCACGCCTGCGCTCAAGTATGTGGACTACTGCATCCTCAACGAGCTCGAGGCGGGCAAGACTGCGGGCTTCAAGATTCGCAAGTCCGACGGCACTCTCGACACCGTCTCTCTTCGTCATGCGGCTGGCGCGCTGCTGCAATGCGGTGTGAAGGAACTCGTCGTCATCCACTTCCCCGAGGGCGGCTTCGCCCGCACGCGTGACGGCAAGGACTCGTGGCAGAGCTCGCTGAATCTGCCGCAGAAATACATCGCGGGCAGCGCGGGCGCAGGGGATGGCTTCTGTGCCGGCGTGCTCTACGGACTCCACGAGGGCTGGGAACTGCAACAGTGCCTGCTCACCGGCGTGTGTGTCGCCGCCGCGAGCTTGAGCCATCCGACCTGCACGCAAGGCGTCGGCAAACTCGCCGCCGCGATGGCACTTGCGAAAAAATATCGCCCCCGCCCCCCGCTGGAACCGGAGTATTGACAGTTCCTCGCAGTTGAGTGCGGCGGCTCGGCGTTGCTGCTTTCCTGATCTCCTTGTTAATTCTTTCCCGTGCCGGACGACGACTTTAAGTCACCAGCACGAGGTGTGTGTCCACTGAAAGACTTTCTGCGTCTGCCCGGGCATCTCACTGCGCCCACTCCGTTCCCTCTGCTTCTGCCTCGTTATCGCGCTGACATGCTGCTGTCCCCTGCCCCGCTGCGATCGCCCCGCGGCCGAACATCGTCTTCTTCCTCATGGCTGACCTCGGCTACACGGACGTGATCTACCACGGCGTCATGCCGCGAACTGGATTGACCGTATTCAGAACGTATGCAAACAGTATCGCGCACGTCAGTTCAGCGGGATGATTGCAAGGGTTCGACTCCTTTCACCCGTTCCACAGGTTGCGCGAGTAGCTCAATTGGCTAGAGCGTCGGTCTCCGAAGCCGAAGGTTGTGGGTTCAACCCCCGCCTCGCGCACCAGTGTTTTATGGAGGCTTACACAGCAGGTTGAATTTTCGGGACAGTTTTTTGGGCAGTCGTCCCCAATGAAGACCAAAGCTGCCTTCAGTGTAACGGCTCCAATCCAGATCTAGGGCAGGCCATCAAGAAGGACCGCAGGAAAAAACTGACCACTGGTGGCGAAGTGATAGTGGTAGCATTCAAGAGTTGAGGTGTTTTTCGGCTTCTCCGCGTGCTCGATTGTTCGGCAAACTGCGGGGGGATCCCGGGCCAAATGACGCTTGGCCCCTGCCCATGAAGTCGTAAGCTCACCGACAGTGAATCCCACCCAAAAGAAAACCTCCCGCGAACTGCGGAGCGTCAAAACAAGATTCCGATTCGTTGGCACGGTGGTCGGCCTCGCGTCATGCATCCTGCTGGCATCCGCCGCGCTGGCGGCTGAAGGCCGGGGTGTTCGCTTCACAGCGATGGGTTGCGGGCCTTATCTGCCAGAGGATGAGTTGGCACTGGCCCGCTACATCAAGTTGGAGAACGAGCAGTCCGCCAGTGAGTTCGTCGTTCATCTTGGCGACATCGTCTCCGGCCGGCGTAAGGATTGGGAGGAGTCGCAGTATAAGAAAATCGCCGCCCTGCTTCGCGATGCTAACCGCCTGCCCACCTTCGTCGTCCCTGGCGACAACGAGTGGAACGACATGGATAATCCCGGCGCCGCGTGGAAGATGTGGACGAACAATTTCCTGCACTTCGACCAACAGTGGAAGTTTGCTGCACCCGTCGCCCGCCAACCGGAACGGACGGAGAACTTCGCCTTCGTGCTGCGCGAAGTCCTTTTCCTGAGCCTCAACAAAGTCGGTGGCCGCGTCCACGACGCCGCCGAGTGGCATCGTCGCCACCGGGACAACGCGCAGTGGATCAGCACACAGATGGAGCAGTCTCCCGCGGCTGTTCACTCCGCCGTTATCATCGCGCAGGATGGGCCGGAGAAGCCGGACAAGGATTTGCTGATCAGTTTTCGGACCAGCGCCATCAAGTTTTCCAGACCCGTGCTCTGGCTCCATGCCGACGGCCACAAATGGTTCGTAAAGACAAACGAATGGGCGCCGAACATCTGGCACGTCCAGACCGACGTGGTCAGCACCAAGTTCCCGCCAGTCCAAGTGACCGTGACTGGCGAGGCGAAGGAACCGTTCCTCTTTGATCGACGCCTGAACGATCCCCGCTGGAAGGATGCGCAGTAGGGACTTCGCCAGGGAAACCATCGTATGAATCAACCCTTCCTCGAAGCCGACGCTCGTTCGAGCCGGCGCCAATTCTTGCAGTCCGTCAGCGCACTTACTGCCGGAGTCAGCTGTGGGCAGGCCGCGACGATCGACCTTGCCCCAGCCGCCACCAAGGCCCCAGCCATCAGCGGCTCGCCCGGGAAGCAGCCCGTGCTCATGCAGATCGGCATCCTGCTTTCCACATTTGTCCGTCCGCCGCTGGAAGGCCGGCTGGACGCGGCCAAGGCCGCCGGACTGGAGCACATCCAACTGGCCTTGGATTGCGCCGGCCTACCCGCGATGCCGGATAATATCCCGCCGGAGCTGGCCGGCCGCATCCGCCGGGAGGCGGCGGCCCGTGGGATCACCATCGCTTCCCTCCAAGGCACCTTCAACATGTGCCATCCCGACGCGGAACATCGGGCCTCGGGGCTGCGGCGGCTCGGCGTGCTGGCCGGGCTGTGCCGGGAACTAGGCGTGCCGAGGATCCACCTGTGCAGCGGCACACGCGATCCCGGCAGCATGTGGCGCCGCCATCCAGACAATGATTCGCCGTCAGCGTGGAAGGACATGGTCGCGTCCATGCGCACGGCAGTCGACATCGCCCGGCAAGCGGGCGTGATCGTGGCCTTCGAGCCAGAAGTAAATAACGTGGTCGATTCGGCCCTGAAGGCGAGACGGCTGCTGGACGAGATCGGCTCCCCGCACCTGAAAGTCACGATGGACGCAGCCAATTTGTTTCACACGGGTGAACTGCCCCGGATGAGCGAGATTCTCGACCAGGCCTTTGCCTTGGTGGGCAAGGACGTCGTCATGGCACACGCCAAGGATCTGGACCGCGACGGCGATGCGGGACACAAGGCCGCCGGCGAAGGCAAGCTCGACTACGATCGGTATCTTTCCCTGCTACACCACCACGGGTTCAGGGGGCCAATTTTCCTCCACGGTCTCAGCGAGGCGCAGGTGTCCAAGTGCACGGCCTTTCTGCGGGAGAAACTGGCGCGGGTCGCCGCGGCTCCCCGCCGTCTCGACCGTTGAATTGGGAAAAGCAGGCGAAGGCCTTCAGTTTTCCACGGAGCTTCGCGGCATGGCGTAAGCACCGCGAAAAGAACCGTCCTGCACGTTGCGCTCACAACTTAGGCATCGCGATCAACCATGCGCTGAAGGGCGAGAGCTGGCCGCAGTCTGGGCAGCCCGTCGCGGCAGACTGTTCCGCGCAGTGTGGGCACACGGCCCCGGTGATGAAGGTGTCGAAGGGCTGGCGGCACTTGCCGCACTGCCACAGCGGCCCCTGTGGCGGCGCGGCGTGACAGACCGGGCACGCGAACCCCCCCGTGTGCCTCGGAAGCCGAAGGACTAGGGCCAGTGCCTGTGCGGAGCGGAGCCCCCGCCAGCAGCCCAGCGCGATGAACACCGTGAGGATGCCAAGCCACACCGACTCCGACCAGACCGCCACACCTAGCAGGCCCACGGCTCCGACGAGTCCCAGCACGCTGGCCACGAGTAGGCTGCGCGTGCGTCCGCAGACGAACCAGAGCAGCGAGCGAAGGATCTGTCCGCCATCCAGCGGATAGATCGGCAGCAGGTTGAAGACGAGGAGGAAGACATTGATGAACCACACTGCCCGCAGGCATTCGATGACATCCGGTGAGCCGCCGGCCCTCGCCAAGGCGATGAGCCCGGACAAGACCGGGACGAGCAAGACGTTGACGAGCGGCCCTGCGGCGATGCTCCAGAGCAGTGCGCCCGGCCGGGGTGGTGGGCTCACGTAGGCCACGCCGCCCAGCGGCCAGAGGACAATCAGGTCGGCCTGGCCGCCGACTTGGCGGCACGCCAGCGCGTGGCCGAACTCGTGCATCATCACGATGACGAAGAGTGTCAGATACTCCACTGCGTTCCAGATGGGCGAAGTGTATTCGCCGTTGCGGCTGGTGACCTGATACGCGGCGACAAGGAACCACGACCAGTGGAGGTAGAGATCAATCCCCGCCAAGCGGAACAGATGGAAGGAACCTTGCCGGGTGGGCGTCACAGGTAAAAGCGATACCAGAGTGAACGAGGTTCACCAAGGAGTTGCTGGACGGCCCCACGCGATAGCCCTCATTCCGGGGCTATTCTTGGCCGTTTCATCCACCACGCAAATGCCTTCCGTCCTGTTTGCCGACTGGACCGACTTTGACGGTTGGATTCTGGCCGCCGTCGTCATCTGGCTGCTGTTGCGACCTACACTAAACTAACGCCTTGGAACATTGGTAATTGAC
Source organism: Pedosphaera sp. (assembly GCA_009695395.1). Taxonomy (GTDB): domain Bacteria; phylum Verrucomicrobiota; class Verrucomicrobiia; order Limisphaerales; family SXTU01; genus SXTU01. The sequence continues at coordinate 6,535 of SIBB01000148.1, forward strand.
AGGCCTCATCGGAGGCAGATGCTCAGCACCGAAATGACCCCGTCGCTGTCGCAAAAGCAATTCTTCGTGAACTGCCGTGCGTCAATGCAGATTCCTTTCGGTATAAGCAGACAAACACACAACAGACAAAACATCGAACCCTGAGAAACTATGGAAAAAGCACTCTCGAAATCCCAAATTGCATCCGTGCTCGCCGAAAAAGTGGGCATCACCAAGAAACAGTCCGTCGAGTATCTGGAAGCGTTGGCCGGACTGGCTTACAGCAACGCGAAGAACACCTTCACGCTGCCCGGCCTTGGCAAACTCAAATTGCGAGACCGCGCCGCTCGTATCGGTCGCAATCCCGCAACGGGAGCAACCATCCAGATTCCGGCAAAGCGCGTCGTCAAATTCCAAGTTTCCAAAGTCGCTAAGGACGCGATCCTTGGCACGACGTAATTGAGCCGCGCAGTGCCTTGTCCAGGCACGCTGACGATGAGCGCGTGCCTGCGGCTGAAGAGGCAGGTGAGCACGTCATCAATCACGTCCTGCTGGCCGATGATGACCTTCCGGACCTTCCGGAGAATTTCCTCGCGCGCCTAGCGGAGTTACTTGACGGACTGGAGCGTGTCGGCGGGGGAGTCGTTGTTTGGCATTTGATGGAAGGCTCAAGACGTGGGTGCCAACTCAAAGGTTCAACCTTTTCTGGCGAACTACACACTTCAACCAGCGGCACTGCCAGGGCCACAGGAGAATAACTGCGATGCGAGCCGTCCGCTCATGTGCCGTGCTATTGCACTACATCTCTCACGAACACCAAAAAACAATCAGTGGAGGCGGAGTGAGTTGAACTGATTCTGAATGATCTAAGCGACACTCCACGAATCGCGTTTCTAACCCCGTAAAATGTGGGAGTAACTACATTTTTGGAATGACCATTCGAGGAAGCCGGATTGAGGTTTTTGAAGATCTTCGCGCGCCTTTTGTCCGGAATGTCCCGGCTTCTCATTGCCCATCGGCGAAGCGATATTCCACGCGTGGCGACGCTAAACATTGAAACCATCAAATCCCTCGAAGCTCCGGAGTTGGAGGTGTATCGCACCCTGCGTCGCCCCGATGAGCACGAGCGGGCCGGCGTGCTTGTGGCCACGAATGTGAAGGTTCTCCAGCGACTGCTCGCGAGCCGCTTTCGCATCGTCTCCGTCTTGCTCACACCCACATGGCTGGAACGGCTGGAGCCGAGACTCAGGGCCCGGTCGGAATACTTTCCTGTTTACATCGGTGAACAAGCCCTGCTGGAGACCATCACAGGCTATCAATTGCATCAGGGCGCGCTTGCCGTCGCCAAAATCCCTCCGCAGCCGGGCTTTGAAAGTCTGCTCGGAGCCGCGCCGCGACCACTCCTGCTCGCCGCCGTCGAGGGCATTGCCAACGCGGAAAATCTCGGCTCATTAGTGCGGAGTTGCGCGGCCTTCGGCGTGTCCTTACTGATTGTGGGCGAGACATGCGGCAGCCCCTTTCAGCGCCGAGCCGTCTCGGGGTCCATGG
>SIBB01000149.1 GCA_009695395.1 Pedosphaera sp.
CGAGCGGCGCAGACTGGGGCCGCAGCGTGGCGAATCCGAGGACTCACCAATCGCAATTCGTAAATTACTGCTGGAGCCATTTGCCGAGGCCCGCGAGGTCGTCGTGGGGGCGGGGGATGACTTGGACGCTGACGATGGAGCCGACTTGGGCACCCGCAGCGGCGCCGGCGTCGGTGGCGGCCTTCACGCTGGCAACGTCGCCGCGGAAGAACGCGGTCACGTAGCCGGAGCCGACCTTTTCCCAGCCGGTGAAGGTGACGTTCGCGGACTTGAGCGCGGCATCCGTCGCTTCGAAGAGCGCGCAGAGACCCTTGCATTCAATCATTCCAATCGCTTGTTGAGCCATATGTGTGAGGAGTTGAGAGTTCTTGGTTGAGGGTTGGGTGATTACTTCTTCGCGGCAGCAGCCTCGCCGAGAAAAGCCTTCACGAGGTCGTCGTGCGGGCGGGCCAGGACGTGGGCGGCCACGAGTTCGCCGACTTTGCCAGCGGCCTTGGAGCCAGCGTCCACGGCGGCTTTCACGCTCGCGACGTCGCCACGGCAAATCACCGTGATGAGGCCGCCGCCGATGGGGATGGTCTTCACGATGCTGACGTTCGCGGCTTTCGCCATGGCGTCAGTGGCCTCGATGTTGCCGGTGTATCCCTTGGTTTCGATCATTCCGATTGCTTCGCTCATAGTTTTTTCTGTCTTTTGAGGTTTTGGGTCAAAGTTACTTAATCAATTCACAAGAGGTGTCTGGCTGGAGGTTGCAGGCGTTGCCTTCATCGGTGTCGATGTGAACCTCGAGTTTGAAAGCCGGGTCCACGCGGACGAGCATCTGGTTCAGAACGAGGCCGCAGTCCCCGCCGATGCGGAGCTTCATCATGTCGCCGGCCTTCACGCCGTAGTAAGTCGCGTCCGCCGGGGTCATGTGGACGTGCCGGCGCGCGCGGATGATGCCCTGCTCCAGCTCAAAGAAGCCCGCCGGGCCCATCAACATGCCGCCGAGCGTGCCCTTGATGTCCCCGGAACTGCGGAGCGGAAGGTCAAAGCCGAGCGCGATGCCGTCGGTGTAAGCCAGTTCGACCTGATTCAAGTTCCGACAGGGGCCGAGAATACGGAGGTTCGAGATAATGCGGCTGCGCGGGCCGACGAGCGTCACGGTCTCCTTCGCGGCGAACTGGCCGTCCATGTAGAGCCACTTGTGAACTGAGAGTTTGTGGCCCTTGCCGAAAAGCGCCTCGACCGCGTCTTGCGTGAGGTGGCAGTGGCGGGCACTGACATTCACCAAGAGCGGGTTGGGCGCCGCAGCGGTGGTCGGAAGCGGCTTGCCCAAGCGGGCGTAAACCGATTGCCGAACCATGTGCTCGATGACGGCCCGATGCGGAGGCGATTGAACTGTCGCAGACATTTCTGGCGCAGTTGTGACAGAAGTTGGATTATTGTCAAACATATTCTTGCAAGTTCTTTCAATATCTTCCACACTGTTGGAACCATGCAGCTGGAAGAGCGACAAAAGCGAATCGAGGAGCATCTCCTTAAGGTAGAGTTCGCCTCGCTTGAAGAGCTTTCAGAGCTGGTGGATGCCTCCGTTTCTACGGTCCGTCGGGACGTGAGCCTCATGGAGTCACGGGGATTGGTCTGCCGGACGCACGGCGGCGCGCGGCTGACGAACCCCAAGTCGGACGAATACACCTTCAGCACCCGGGACACGCATCAACTAGCCCAAAAGGAAGCCATCGGGCGGGCCTGTGCCAGCCTGATCCCACCGAATCAGACCATCATCATTGACGCCGGGACGACCTGCTACCATGTAGCGGTGCAGTTGGAGGCGAAGACGCCGCACATCATCACCAATTCCCTGCCGGTCGCGAACCACTTCTCCGCGTCCAGTCGGCTTGAGGTCGTGGTCAGCGGCGGCGTCATTTACCCGAAGCTCGGCGTGCTCGTGGGGCCGCTGGCGGTGGAAGCCTTCACCAAGTTGAGGGCCGACGTGGCCATCTTGAGCTGCGGCGGGGTCACGGAAGAGGGCGTTTCCAACTCGCACGGCCTGTTGATCGAGATTCAGCGCGCCATGATCAGTGCCGCCCGGCGGGTGATCTTGTGCGTGGATTCCACCAAATTTGGTCGCCAGTCCATTTCCAAGCTGTGCGAGCTGGAGGTGATTGATGTGGTGGTGACCGACCCCGGTGCGCCGGAAAGTTTCCTCTCCTTGCTCCGAGACCGGAATATCCAGGTGGTGCTCGCGAACGGCGAAACGGTTGAGCCGATGCCCGCACTGACGACGGGACCAACGGTGGAAGCAATCGCTCCAAAGGAGCAGTCACGCCCGGGCCGTTCCTTTGATGACGTGCCGTTGAACGTGCTGTAGCCGAGTTCCGCTGGGATTTGCAGTTGACTCTCCTTGCCCACAACGGCACCAAGCGCCGCGGTCTCAACAACTACCTACTATATGCAACTCGAAGGAAAAGTCGCTGTGGTCACAGGCGGCACACGCGGCATCGGAGCGGCGGCGGCGATTGCGCTGGCGAAGGCTGGCGCGGATGTCGCCCTCGTCGGACGCACGGACGATGACGAGGCGCGACAGACGCGCGCGGTGATTCAGGCGCTCGGTCGCCGCTGCGAACTCATTCTCGCCGACTGCGCCAAGCCCGCCGACGCCACGCGTTGCGTGGAGGAAACGGCCCAGCGACTGGGCGGCGTGGACGTGCTGGTTCACTCCGCCGGCGGGCCGGTGAACGGTGGCTTGCTGGAGCTGACGCCCGAGGCGTGGCACAGCGGATTCGATGTTCACGTCCATGCGATTTTCTATCTCTGCCGGGCGGCGATTCCTTTGATGCGTCCCAAGCGGGAGGGCGCGATCATCCTCATCTCCTCGACCGCCGGGAAGCTCGCCACGCCCAGCCACATTGCGTATCAGGCAGTGAAGGGCGCGATTCCCCACATCACGCGCGGGCTGGCCCGCGAGTTCGCGCCGGACAACATCCGCATCAACTGCGTCGCGCCCGGCGTGGTGCGGACGCGCTTCCACGAAAAGATGTCGGCGGAGCAAAAGAAGCTGAACCTCGAGCAGCGCATCCCGCTCAAGCGCGAAGGCACGCCTGAGCAGGTGGCCGATGTCATCCTCATGCTGGTGAAGAACGACTACATCACCGGCGACACGGTGACGATTGACGGGGGGCTCACGATGCGGATCGCTTAGTCAGGTGAAGGGATCAGTGGTCAGTTCCAAGTCATGCGACTGAACACCGAGTCGCCCCTCAAGACGCACTGTGAACAACTTTGCGTTGCCCCGGCCCCGGCCCACCTACAGCCTCTGCGCGTGGCAAAACCTGCTTTGGGAAAAGGTCTGGGCGAACTGCTCCACGGCAACGGCGCACCAAGCCCGCACCCGGTGACGCAAACGCACACCTCAGCTGTGCCGCGCTTGGGCGCGGGGATGAGCACCCTCGTCGGGCGTCCGAGCGAACCGCTCCAAGCCACGGCACACACGCCGTCGCCAGTAGTTCTGCGCGGCTCGTTGCTGGCTGCGGACGTGGCGTTGACCGTCGGAGCCGCGCTTCATTCCCATCTCCACCCACCGCTGGATTGGATTGCGACCGCCACCGCCCTGCTGGCCGTGTTATTGGGCGCGTGGCTGGGCTGGCTCGGGCTGACTTTGGGCCGGGAGTAACGCGGGCGGGGCTGCCCGCGCTGCGGCTCACCTGACAAAGAGCAGTTCCGCCACAGATACACACAGACAGTCAGAAGTGTCCGGTTAAGATTTGACCGACTTTGATTCTGTCGTGAAGGAGCACGCTTCTCCTCGGGGTCTCGGCTTTTTTCGATTTCATTTCAACACCCCATTTTCGAGGGTGCTTCCCCGCCTGCCAGCGGTTTTCCACCCTATGAACCAAGGTCGCACGGTATTCGCCCAACTTCTAGATTTGCTCCTCTATCACTCCAGCTTCCGCCAACCCATCGCCCGCAGCACGCTGGCCGACGCCAATGAAAAGCTCGACCGGCGCATCTTCGCCGACTCCGCCCAAGTCCTCATCGAGCAGGCCACCGCCCTCTATGCGGGTGATCCATGGGGTGTCTTAAAACGACAATTACCCTTCCCCTCGACGACAACTAAAATTCCCTAGTCGAGGGAAGGGCAACTCGACTCGATGCTCTGTCCCAAGATGGATACGTAGCAAATGGTCAAATTTCTGACGCAGGTCAGCGCGGCGCACCACGAGGAGTTCATGCCTATGGTCGCTGATGGTGCCAGTTCCCACGTGGCCAAGACCCTCGTGGTGCCGGAAAAAATCTACCTCTATCGGCTGCCGCCGTATGCGCCGGAACTCAATCCGCAGGAACACCTCTGGGACGAACTTCGGGAAAAGGAGTTTTCCAACCGTGTCTTTGGAGACATGGCGGGGGTGGTCCGCCAGCTTGACGAAGGTCTACCCGACTCGCCAGGAATCCCCAGCGGATCAAAAGCATCTGCGCTTGGCCTTGGATCGTTAGCCTCACCTTGAACGCGAACTAGAATAAGCAGTGTTCAGTATCCAGTGTTCCGTTGGAGGGCGATGGGCAGTGACTGAAAACTGAATACTAAACACTGCTAATTTCCTCCACCCACCGCTTCCAACAACCGCGACTGGAAGAACGCGCAAATCTCCATCTCCACCACCGCATCGAGCTGCCCGGACATCGCCAGCGGCGCGATGTGCTCGGGCCGCCCCAGCTTCACCCACAGCCCCACGCGCACCTCGTTCAGCACACGCAGCAGCCAGTCGAACTGCACCGTGGTCAACCGCACTTGAAACCCGCCCTTCACCTCCGCGAAGCGCCCTTGCTCGCCGAGGAACGCGTCCATCAGCCGCTGGTGTTCCACGCGTTGCTCCGCCAGCGCCTCGGCCAAGGCCAGTTCGTGCTCGGCCAGCTTCGCCTCATCGCCGCTCTTCGACAGCGGCCCGATGGGTCCGCTGCTCACCGGGAACATCTTCAGCACATGCGTGAGCAAGGCCCGCTCCCGCTTCGCGAGATGGAAGACATACAACCCGTCCTTGGCCTCCACGAGCTTCACTCGGCCGGCTCCATCGTGGCGTGGAGCTGATACTTTTGCAGCTCATGCACGTAAAACTCCGCGCGCTCCATCGTCTCGCGCACCAGCACGCTCTTGCCCCCGTTGTGGACCTGCATCATGTGAAACTCCGCCTTCTCCTTCTTCCATGCGAACACCTGCTGGAAGACATGCGTGACGAAGTCCATCAGGTTCACCGGGTCATTCCAGCAAATCACGAGGAAGCCGGGGTCAAGGTTCTCCTTCGACTCCGTCTTGTCCTCGCGGATAATGTCCGGGGAAACTTCCGGCAGCTCAATCGTGGTCGGCACGTCCGCAGCATGCAAGGCCACCGCTGAATTTTCAACCCCTCCGCCCATCCAAACCCCGTGCCTGCCCCCACCACCGCGCGACTCGTCCTCGCCACCCTGCTCCTCGCCGCTCTCCCGGCGCGCGCCCAAGACAAGCCCGGCTCGTTGCTGATGCAGCGCACGAAGCCCGCCAAACCCGCCGCCGCCAAGTCCGTCATCACCCTCGCCCCGACCAACTCCCCGGCCCTCTCCGTCAAAGACATCGCCGCCCGCGTCAAACCCTCCCTCGTCACCATCACCTTCACCGGGCGCGATGGCTCGGTGGACGGCACCGGCTCCGGCTTCGTCGTCGCAGCCGATGGCCTCATCGCCACGTCGCTGCACGTCATCGGCGAGGCCCGCCCCATCAAAGTCCAGTTCGCCGACGGCCAGAAGTTCGATGTCACCGAAGTCCACGCGTGGGACCGCCGCTCCGACCTCGCGCTCATCCGCATTGACGCCAAGGGCCTCACGCCGCTCCCGCTCGGGGACTCCGACGCGCTCGAACAAGGCTCCCCCATCGTCGCCATGGGCAACCCGCGCGGTCTCGACTTCAGCGTCGTCTCGGGTGTCGTCTCCGCGCGCCGCGAGGTGAAGACCGGCGAGCTCGACGCCGACGCGATGATTCAACTCGCCATCCCCATCGAGCCCGGCAACAGCGGCGGCCCCCTCCTCGACTTGCAAGGCCGCGTCCACGGCATTCTCACGCTCAAGTCCGCCCTCACGGAAAACCTCGGCTTCGCGATGCCCATCAACGCCCTCAAGCCCCTCCTCGCCAAGCCCAACCCAGTCCCCATCGCCCGCTGGCTCACCATCGGCAACCTCAACCCGCGCGAGTGGCAGCCGCTCCTCGGCGCGCGTTGGTCGCAGAAGGCCGGACGCCTCTCCGTCGAGGGACTCGGCAAAGGCTTCGGCGGACGCGCCCTCTGCCTGAACCAGCGCGAAGTCCCCACCGTGCCTTACGAAATCGCCGTCACCGTGAAGCTCGACAACGAGAGCGGCGCGGCGGGCCTGGTCTTCTCCGCCGACGGCGGCGACCTCCACTACGGCTTCTATCCCACCGCCGGCCAGCTCCGCCTCACGCGCTTCGACGGCCCGACGGTTTACTCGTGGGCCATTCTGCAAACCGTCCCCTCGCCGCACTACCGCGCGGGCGACTGGAACACCATCAAGGTCCGCGTCGAGAAGGACCGCCTCCTCTGCTACGTCAACGACCACCTCACCATCGAGTCCGACGACGCCCTGCTGCGCACCGGCAAGGTCGGCCTCGCCAAGTTCCGCGACACCAAGGCTGCCTTCAAAAACTTCCAAGTCGCCAAGTCCATCCCGTCCGCCGCCGCGACGGCCGTCCTCGAGAAAGACCTTCTCCAAAAGCTCGAAACCCTCACCACCCCGCCGAGCGAACAACTCCTCACCTCCCTCCAGACCAACGCTGCCGCCAGCCGCGCCGTCCTCACCGCGCGCGCCGACCGCTTGGAGAAGGAAGTCGGCCAGCTCCGCACGCTCGCCCGCACCGTCCACCGTCGCGACATTCAGGCCGCGCTCCTCCGCGAGCTCGACCAACCCGAGACCAAGATTGACCTCTTCCACGCCGCCCTCCTCCTCGCCAAGCTCGACAACGAAGAACTCGACCTCGCCGCCTACCGCCGCCAGCTCGACGATATGGCCAAGGACATCACCACCCAGCTCGCCGCCATGCCCGACGACGACTCGAAGCTGAAGGCCCTCAAGAAATTCCTCTTCGAGGAAAACGGATTCCACGGCAGCCGCAGCGACTACGCCAACCGCGCCAACAGCTACATCAACGAAGTCCTCGACGACCGCGAAGGCATCCCCATCACCCTCTCCGTCGTCTTCCTCGAACTCGCCCGCCGCATCGGCCTCGACACCGTCAGCGGCGCGCCCGTGCCCGGCCACTTCATGGTCCTGCACAAACCGGCCAAAGGAAACCGCCAGCTCCTCGATGTCTTCGACGGCGCCATCCCCCTCCTGCCCGCCCGCGAGCTGGAGCTGCGCATCACCGACGAAGACCTCCAGCCCGCCACCAAGCGCTCCATCATCGTGCGCATGTTGCGCAACCTCATCTCCGGCGCGCGCGCCACTGCGGACTCCGCCGCGATGCTCCGCTACCAGGAACTCATCGTCGCCCTCTCCCCCGACTCCCCCGGCGACCGCATCGGACGTGCCCTCCTGCGCCTGCAAAACGACGACCCCGAAGGTGGCCGCCTCGACCTCCTCTGGCTGCTGGAGAACCGCGCGCGCGGCATAGACCTCGACCGCGTGGAGCAACTCCTCCGCTCCCTGCGCTAAATGCCCCCTTAGTCTTCTCCCTCTCCCTTCATCGGATGAGGGGAGAGGGCCGGGGTGAGGGGTTCCGTGTGTCGGTGCAAGCGGCTTCACCCCTCATCCGTAAAACGACAATTATTCTTCCCCTCCCGTTGCCTGACTCCAAAATGTTACCAAGATTGAGGGGCGATAAGAATCTACTTTTTCTGTGTTGCTGCGCGTTGTTTCACGCGGTTGAGACACCTTCAGGGTAGGCCACGCGGAGGCGAGCGTAGCGAGCCGGAGCGTGGCCTAACCTGCAACAGATACGGTGGCCGCGATCGCCTGCACATCGTTGCGGTCCGCCGTCTCCCAGATCAA